>JAJZOM010000005.1 GCA_021811505.1 Thermoplasmata archaeon
GGGTGCTGCATCCGGGATGGCTACTACACTCAGGAACAGTGGGCAGACTGCAAGCATGGCCATATTCTTCACCATTCTTATTTACAGTATGTCCACCACACTTCCTGCTTCCATTTCTGCTGGCCTCACCAGTGCAGGAGCTCCCCAACTCATACCATTCATGGCGAACGTGCCCCCAACCGACGCAATATTTGCAGCCTTTCTGGGCATAAATCCATCCACAGCAATGCTGTCCCTGCTTACGCCGGCACAGATCAGTGCACTTTCCCTCTCTCCAACAGCCATTCTCAACATGTCGGCAAATTCCTGGTTCCCCGGAATCATTTCGTCTCCATTTATGACAGCGCTCCATCTTACCTTCATATTCGGATTCTCGATTTCTGTGGTTGGAGTGATCCTGTCTGCCCTCAGGGGAAAAGATCTAAATGCAACTTCAAAGCCAGTCAGAAAGGAACCTGGAGTAACGCAGGAGCCAATCAATGAATGATGATGAAAACAACGATCCTCTTTCTCCTGAGGGTCATTTAATTATAAACATAATCAAGACAGGTAAAATTCTGACAAGATATATGGACAGGATGCTCAGATCCAGTGGAACAAGCGTTGTGGAACTCGGAATATTGCATCGTATCAGGAATATGGGATGCAGGAGACTCACCGATCTTGCAGAAGACGATTTTATCAGCAAGCCAAGGGTGTCGAATGTGCTCAATGCCATGGTGGAGAGAGGTTTGATTGAGAGGGTAAAGGATACCAATGACGAGCGCGCATTTGAACTGGTGATCAGCAAATTAGGTGAGAAACTCTATTCCGATTCGATAGTGCTCATAAATAATTTTTCTTGCGAGTTCTTTAAAAATGCAGACTTGAATCTAATGGACGGGGTATTCAGGGATGCACTATCACGCGTAGAAAGCGTTTCAAGGGACAAAACGTAGGGGCAGCATGCGATGACAAATTGTACTGTCGTTCGCGTGTAATCGTGGACTTTTCCCGACTCATTATCCGTAGTTCAGCTTTCATTCTTGTTTGCTGCAGCGTACACAGCGAACGCAAAAATGACCAGCGCAAAGATTCCCATATATATAATGAGTGGAAGAGCAAGTGTCAGATTGTTGAACAGCATGATGTCATCCAGTATCTTGATAAAGTATGTCAGAGGAAGAACCGACGAAATCGTCTGGAGATAACCGGGCATTATGCTGATTGGGAAGAAAACTCCTGATAGAAACATCATGGGGAAAAATATCACATTCCCGATGAGACTTGCTGTCTCCTCCTTTCTCGTTAACAGACCTGCGAGCAGTCCAATAGACACAAACGTGATGAGACCTATGAATATGGATAGTACAATCAGTGAAACTCCAAGTCCGGAAACAGCAAAATTGATCCCGAAGAAAACCGATCCAACTATGATCAGAACAGCATCAGAAAGCAGAGTAATCCCGAGGTAGAAAATCACAACTGCGAAGAGCCACTCAAGTTTTGTTAAGCCGGTAAATGAGAGCTGTCTGAATATCTTTTTCTCTGTGTAATTCGGAACAATGTAAATCATGGAAAATATTCCGTTGAGCATTGTGAACCCAATCAAGCCTGGAAGATAATAATCAACTGATTTGGGAATGTTCTGTGCAACAGGTATATTGGAAAGGTAAATTGTTCCTGTACCATTGCTACCGATTTTGAAAAGAATATTCTGAATCACAAGTGAAAGGGATTGCGAATATGGATCGGAAGGGTTAGAATAGTAGGAAATATAAGACTTGCCAGACGCAAGCCCCTGTGTGAAATTCGATGGAATTATTATCCCCTGATCAACCGAGTTATATACCATATAATTTGTAAGATTCTGGGCTGGTGAGACCATCTGTACGGTAAAGAGTCCAGTACTGTTTATCGCAGAAAGAACATTGCCCGAAACCGTGGATTGATCCATATCCTGAACCGCAAGCGTTGTTTTCTGTGTCGATGTCCCACCAAAAATAGACCCAAAAATGATCATGAATATAACCGGCAGAAGTACAACAAAGAAAATGCCTGATTTTGAACGCATGAATGATGTTACATGAAGCCTGAGATAGGCCAAACTTCTCTTAAGGTTCATTATCATCAACCTTTCCCACGAGTCTCATGAAGACATCCTCAAGGCTCTCTCTTTTCATAGTGACGTCGGTAAGTTCTATCTTTTTCTCCTTCAGCAGGTCTACGATCTCAAAAAACTCAGTACTGTCCTTTATTACCACCTGCACCGTACCATTCTCTGAAGACACGTCGTAACCCAGAATCTCCAATATAGACATGATGTCGGATTCAGATCTCAGGATGACCCTGTCGCCCCTGTGGTTGAGCCTGACTATTTCATCAGGTGATCCTTCAGACACAATTTTTCCATCCTTGATGAAGGCCACTCTGTCTGAAAGTTTCTCGGCTTCATCGAGATAGTGTGTTGTCAAAAAAACAGTTCTTCCAGTTTCCTTCATCCTCTGGATTACAGACCATACATTTCTTCTGGAGAAAGGATCCAGGCCCGCCGTAGGCTCATCGAGAAAAAGGATTTGTGGTTCGCTAGACATCGCCATCGCGAGTCCAAGTTTCTGCTTTTGACCACCGGACATATTCTCAAACGGGGTATCCCTCTTATCATAGAGATCAACTTCCTTCAGCAGTTGAATCACATCGGTCTTGCTTCCCAAACACCTTTTGTAGAATTTCAACGCTTCAATGGGGGTTATATTCGCCATGAAATTGAAGTCCTGCGGCAGTATTCCAATCCTTCTGCTCAAATCCTTTTTATTCTTTATGGGATCGAGGCCGAGTACCGAGATCTCGCCGGAAGTTTTCCTCCTTATTCCTTCCAGAATCTCCACAGTGGTGGTCTTGCCAGCACCGTTGGGACCGAGCAGACTGTATATTTCACCCTCTTTCACGTACAAATCTATGCCGTCCACTGCCCTCAGACCCCTGTATTCTTTGACGAGATTCCCTATCTCAATAACCTTCTCCAATCCTACGCTTATCTGAATTCATTATTTATTTCTTTCAGATTTACGGGGAATTCGTAAATTGCCAAAGAAATCGCTTAAGTATATTGATCGCATAAGTGGAAAACGCAGACAAATAATTTTGAGTATAAAATCAGGGGATTGGACAGGAGACTCTGGATCTTAAGCATCACAAGGTTTATCAGGTCATTCGGAAGAGGATCGACCTTCGTCTTTCTACCTTTGATTTTCATAATCACATATCACATATCATTCATAGATACCGGCCTTCTCCTTGGATCAGCCACTGTGATTATGGCTGTTGTTCAGTATTATGCCGGTATATTCACCGACAAGATAGGCAGAAGATCCATCCTGGTGTATTCCCAGATACCCGCCGTGGTGTTTTACATTCTCATATATTATACAGTCGCCTTTCCGTTCTACTTTGTTCTGCTTGTTTTATCCTGGTACGGAACAATAGTTATCAATTCCATTCAGTACCCTGCAGTGCAAGCGTCGGTGGCGGACATAACCTCTGTTTCAGACAGGCTTTCCGGTTATACAATAATGAGAATAATGGCCAATCTGGGAATTGCCATAGGTCCATTATTAGGTGCGTATCTTGCCGGTTATGGTTTGCAGTATATATTTCTGATCTCTGCATTTGCCACAGTGGCGGAAATAGTGATGCTCTACTTGCTGATGAGGGAAACGTATTTCCCACAGAAATCCAGTATAATGAAGAAAGGCGAATTGAGGAAATCGTACAGTGGAGACAGATTCTTCGTAGTATTCATAATAATTGGTATAATTTTGGGATTTTTTACGAGACAGAGAGGGAGTTCACTGACAGTTTACTCCGTGGCCATTGAGAATCTTCCGTTCATGTACCTAGGATACGTCTGGGCTCTGAACGGTTTTCTGGTGGTACTTTTGCAGTTTCCCATCCTGAGGATGATGACCAGATATGGTAATCCAATGCTCTGGAGAGGCATCGGTACCCTATTCTATGCTGCAGGCTTCCTTATCCTGATAAATTACCCAACGTTGATGATTCTGCTTGTCTTTATGACCATTTCAACTGTTGGAGAGGACATGCTTTCTCCCACAACGCAGAGCATTATCACTGTAATCGCGCCGGGCAATATGCGGGGGTCATATATTGGGGTTTATAACTTATTTACCAGCATTGGATCATTCAGCGGTGCCGTGCTTGGACTTTGGCTTTTATATGTTTTGAGAAACTTGACGGCAACATACTGGATCGTCATAGCGGGAGGATCGGTTGCCGTATCTTTTATGTATATTTCCATTAGCGGCATTTTCAGGAAGCGTTTTTCGGAGGCAACAGTAGAAAGCGTAAAGGCATTGGACAGTTGAGTTCTGTGCCGATGCGACAACTAAATAAGTTTGCAGCGTCTATCTTGCATTAATATAATAATACGCAGGGTAGAGAGATCATGGCGGATGATAGACATAAGAAACTAAGTGTTCTGTATGCTTCCGGAAAGGAACTGCAGATCAGCGGAGAATTCTCTAGTTATCTGGGAAAACTCCTTAATACTGATCTGAGCAAACAGATTTGGGACGGAATGGTTCTTGTACCGGAATTCGAGGTTGACGACGAACTCAAGGTTTTGCTTGAAACTATTGTACAGAGGGAAAGAGTAAGCTTTGATTCACAGGTGCGATTGCAGCATTCCATAGGAAAATCGTCACCAGAAATCGCCAGGGCAATGGTATACCAGCTTCCGACTCCTGTGGATGCTGTTGTCTTTCCGAAGGATAAAGAGCTGAGGAGGCTTATAACTGTTCTTAAAAAGGAGAATATTAAGATCACCGTGTATGGTGGTGGGTCCTCGGTCACAGGAGGAATACGATCAAAAAAATACGAGAGAGTGGTGTGCATCGACACTTCAAACCTTAACGAACTGGAAATTGGAAAAGGTTTCTGCACTGCAGGTGCCGGTCTTACCGGATCTGAGGCTGAAAAATTGCTCAATGCAAAGGGGCTGACAATGGGTTTCTTCCCTGAATCCCTGGAGCATTCCACCATAGGCGGGTGGATCTCAACCAAAGCCTCCGGGCAGGAGTCAAATGCATATGGTGACATTGAAGATATTGTGATAAGTGTAGATCTATATCGTTCAGATTCAACAGTGATTGAGGATAATTACACTCGCATCTCTTCGGGAGTGTCTGGAAAGGATATAGCCACTGGAGGCGAAGGGAGGAACGGAATAGTGGTGAGGGCAAAAATGAAGACATTCCCGAAACCCGAAAGGAGATATTTTCAGTCTTTTCTGCTCCCATCATTCAAATCAGGAATTGATTTTATGAAAACACTGGAAAGATTTCCGGACGTCATGAGGCTAATGGACGAGACTGAGACCGATTTGGCCTTGAACGAGGCTGGAGACAGTTTTTCCAAAAGGGTCCTTCAGAGAATGATGAAGTCAAGAGGGATATCCCAGGGGTCGATGGTCATAATCATGAGCAGAGAGAAGATCTCAGTGCCAAAGATATCAGGATCGATTAAGATGGGTAAGTCTCCTGCGGTTAGATGGAACGAGACCCGTTACCAGAGACCATATCTTGGAAATATACTATGGAAAAGATCAGTTGTCGTTGATACACTTGAGACTTCAGCGTCATGGAATGATCTGCCCTCGCTTTACCAGAACGTGAAGAACGAATTTACCCAGGTCACAAAAGAGATCGGAATCAACGGACTGATAATGTCTCACATATCTCATGAGTATCAATCTGGTGCCTGCATTTATTTCACATTCATGTTCAATAGCTCAAATCCAGTGGAAGATCTGGATACCATCAGGGATCACATTGTTCAGACCTTCCTTTCCTCCGGAGGAAGTATAACACATCATCATGGAATAGGAAATGAATTCAGGAAATATCTGTCAGATGGTTTGAAATCCATACAGGATAAAGCCTCTGATCCAATATTCCTTCAAATATAATGATCAAATGATTCCGTTGATGATCTAACAGGGTAAGACTAGGCTAGTAATGGGGTTGAAAGTATACGAAGGCTACGCTAATAGAGAATCCAAAGTCGGGGAAGGATCTGCGAAATCCAGTCAGTGAGGAGATTAAAGCTTCGCTCAAAGATGTTGAAATAGTTCATGTCAGGACTGAGTATGCGGGTCACGCATCGACCCTGGCTGCTGAATATATCCAGATGTCAGATGCACTGTTTGTGTCCGGTGGCGATGGTACGCTTAATGACACAATTCAATTAATTCACTCCGCTAAGAAAATACCGATTCTTGTGATACCATCAGGCACAGGTGCAGATTTTGCAAGATCGCTTGGGATTTTTAGTCCAGAAGATTCTATTAGGGCATTTCGGGCAGGTAAGATCATAACCGTCGACTCTGCCCTTACACAATTCGATGGTAAGCAGAGACTGTTTGTAAACATTGCAGAAATAGGATTCGGTGCATCTGTCATGGAGAGGGTAAATAAATCTCCAAAGGGCAGAAATGTTTTCATGCGATCAATAATGCGAGAGTTGTTTGGGTTGAAATCGTATGAAGTTGAAATTTCGTGCGATGATGTCACAAGGAAATTCTCAACATCGGAGATTGTGATTGCCAATGCACAGTACTTCGGCAAGGGTATGCATGCGTCTCCTGATTCAATCATGGATGATGGTCTTCTGGATATTCATCTGATAAAGAAGATAGGAAAGATTTCCCTGTTCATGAGTCTTGGTTCATTAAGGTCTGGAAACTATATCAGGAAAAAGGTTGTGGAAAATTTTTCCTGCAGGAGAATATCAATAACTGGAGAAAAGGCACCAGTTGAAATGGATGGAGAGGTCGTGGGATTCACTCCGATTCGTATCGAGGTTATCCCCAAATCTCTTTCATTTTATACGAACCTGTGATCCTTCAGTCAGGAAACAGAAGTCCGTATGCCACATCATCAAGATCGTTTTTCCCCTGACTTATGAATGTGTGCCTCGTTTCAGTCATTTCCAGGATCCCTTCAAGTCCCAGCTCCCTTCCAATACCGCTGTTCTTGAACCCTCCTCTCGGTGCTGCTGCTGAGAGCAGGTGATATTCATTTATCCACACAGTACCCGAAAGTATCGAAGATGCCACTCTTCTGGCTTTGGTAATATCATCTGTCCAGACACCAGCTGCAAGTCCATAATTGGTTCTATTGGCGATCTCGATTGCCTCGGATTCGGTACTGAATTCCATCACAGTAAGGACAGGACCAAATATCTCTTCGTTGGCAATTTCCATATCGTGACCGATACCAGTAAGTAAGGTGGGGGGATAGTAGATCCCATGTTCTGGAACCTTTCCAGAGATCTCGTTTCGATAGAACACCTTCGCACCCTGACCAATGCCCATGTCAACCATTCTGATTATTTTCTCCTGCTGTGAAGCGTTTGTAATCGCACTGATATCTGTCTCCATTTCAGTGGGATTACCTGCACGCATTCTCTGCATCAATTCCTTGAGTTTGATCATGAACCTGTCCCTGATCGATGACTGAAGAATCAGTCTGCTTCCGGACTCACAGAGCTGACCAGAGTTAAGATAAATTCCAAACAACACGCCTTTTGCCGCATGATCCAGATCAGCATCTTCAAACACTATATTTGGAGATTTACCACCAAGTTCAAGAGTGAACTTTTTTATTGTTGGTGAAGCACTGGCCATAAGCTTTGATCCTGTGGGAGATGATCCGGTAAAACTTACAAAACGTATCTTAGGATTCTTAA
>JAJZOM010000238.1 GCA_021811505.1 Thermoplasmata archaeon
ATTGTAAGCGTTAATAACAGCCGACGAGAAGTTACTCAGGCCACAGACACCGCCATCGGCACCGATGGAAAGAGAAGGCACCAGAAGATCATCCTGTCCCTGTAGTATTGAGAAGTCTGGCCCTGAGAAATCCATTATTGATGAAAAATATCTCATGTCCGCCGAACTTTCCTTCAATCCAATGATTTCAGAGAATTCCGCCTTAAGCTTAGCAATCGTGTCGGTATCGATCCTTGCACCGCACAACTGCGGGATATTGTAGAGAAACATTTCCTTCTTAACTGCAGTTATAAAATCACTGAAGTGCTTTATAATTTCAGGCTGACCCGGCGTTATATAATATGTTGGCATGAGCACCAGTGCATCCGCACCGATATCTCCTGCATACTTCCCCAGTTCAATTGCTTCCTGCGTGGAGGATGAACCAACACCGGCCAGAACTTTTAGACCAGCCGAATTTTCCACTACGTACTTGAGGAAAGCTTTTTTCTCTTCAACACTGAGGAAGGAGAAAAGTCCAGTACTTCCGCATGGAAAGAGGCCCGAAACACCTATTCCCTTCAGGTATTCAATAAGAGTCTTTGTAGAATCAAAATCTATAGTGCCATCTGGTTTGAATGGCGTAAGCATCGGGGTTATTATACCTCTGAACTTCATGCGGAATATATCATATCATATGTATTAAAAATTACAATTATCTACATGGTTGATCCAAGATTTTCTGCCCTGATCAGATCGACCAGCTGTTTGGGCAATCCCTTGGCTACAAGATAATCCCAGTCCGGTATTATTCTTCTGCTGATAGCCAGGTTTATGATCTCGTTTATGGGCATATAAAGGGTTCCGGGTGCATATGAGGTGCCAAGAAGCCATGGAGGATAATCAAAATAATTTCTGAGTCTTCCGGGCACAACGTCTGTGAGTACTTCATTCAGTATCGAAGCGACTCTCTTGTTGTAATACCACTTACGCGCCGGAGTGTTTGCGAATCCGGGATTGGGAGAATAAACCATCCAGTCAAGGCCAAAGGCATTCTCGTTTCCAATAAATTCGGAGGTGTTACCGAAATTGTCCAGCTCAGTTTTGGGAGGGATTTCTTCAACTCCTGTGGAGGCATTTATCACTTTTATTCCGAATCTGTTGTATAGATTCATGTGTTTTTCCAGTACCCTCTCGAGTTCCTGCGCTTCAGCAGCGGAAATAGATATATCATTTTCAAATTGCTCGGACAGCAAAGGGAGGTCTTCAAGAGTTGAATTCATTATCAGCTTAAGATAATAGTTAAATCGATCGCCAGACATAATACTCGTTCTCCTTTTCGGCCTAAAATAATAGCTAACCTGACTATTTATACTTAGCGAATGACCTGCATGGCGATAATCTTCGCACAATTTGTTATCGAAAGCTAAGAATCAGTTATATTCCAAAAGGCATTGGCATAATAAGGATATAAGGGGTCAACAGCTTGAACAATGAACATATAATTCTGAGATACCTGCATGACACTTTCAGTATACGAAATCTGATGGAACAGTTTACTCCTTTGAATCCACTTGAAACTGGAGTAGGAACTTCGGTGCTGGCACCGTGGTCTGTTGATGCGGTCCGCATCAATTGTAATGTCAATGAAGATGATGTTTTAAACGTCATCGGAAATATCGATTCCCTGCAAATTCAGAGAATAACAGCAAGAACAGAGTCGTTTGACATTATAGTTTCAAGAAGTGAAGTCTTTCCTGTGAACGTGAAGGTCGAACTAGTCCACCTGAACAGGGAGATGGAAATCTCAAAAATCATGAATCTTCACGCGTTCCAGTTCCTTCTAAAAAAGGTCTCCGAATCTGACCGGCCGGTGAAGATAGAGGATGCAATATTTGACCTGAAGAACAATGTTTTCCTTCCCGACGATTTTATGCCTGAAAACCTGATGGGAATGGTGGAAGGAGATTTTAACGGTTTTATCAACCAGGTACGAGATTCAATGCAGTTCTTGAATGATTCAACAGAACTCTACATTTTCCCGGAAAAGAAAGGTAGCGGTTTTGGAAGGATAAGATACCTGTATCCATCCAGATCCCTTGAAATACTGGAACCTCCAGCTAACGATAGATTGAGGTCTGTAATAATCACCCAATTTTCCATTACGCAGGGAGATGAGAGATTTAAAAACTTTGAGGCGAGCCGGGTCCTGAAGAACGTACTCTACAATATTGAGCAGAAAAAGACAAGAGAATTGAAAAAACCGGTGTTCGACGGCAGGAAGATAGAGATTTTGGATTCGTTAGGACTGATCACAAACATGGACGGGGTGTTCAGAGTGAAGGATGAAGTTTCAACAGATCATCTGAGACAGTTGCAGGATGAAGCAAAAAGAAAGGGGCATGAACTGGCGGAATCGTGGCTGAAGAAGAAAGTGCCTATTGAAGGATAAGTACACATGCCTGATCACAGAAACCTGATTCTCCTTACTGTTCTCATTGGTACACTGATGTCGGCAGTGGATACTACCATCATAATTCTTGCTTTGCCTACTATGGCAACGGATCTCAAAACAGACCTGTTTCTTGGAATATGGATAATCATAATTTACCTGCTGGTGATAGCGGTGCTCACCACTCAGTTTGGAGGTTTGGGGGATATATATGGGAGAGGAAGAATTTTCAACCTGGGATTTCTTGTTTTTACTGTAGGATCAGCCATGTGCGGGTTTTCTCCCGGCATATGGTACGTGATAGGATCCAGAGGAATACAGGCTGTTGGCGCTGCTCTGATTCAAGCAAATGGAAGTGCCATAATAGCTGATTATTTCAATCCACGAGAGAGGGGACATGCCTTCGGTTACATCGCCCTGGGCTGGAACATTGGTGGAACCTTAGGGATAGTTCTTGGAGGAATAATTACAACCTTCCTCGGATGGCGAATGATTTTCTACATTAACATCCCAATTGGGCTGATCGGTTTTATCATAGGACTGAAATACATAAAAGATGATAACAAGAAACCACTGAAAATTGACATTCGGGGCATGATCTTGCTGGCAGTGATACTTGCCATGTTATCTTATGGTGCCACAAACCTGGCCGGAAGAGGCGTGAATCAGACAGACCTCACAATAATCGCAGTTAGCATCGCCCTATTTCTCCCATTTCTCGTGCTTGAGAAATATGCAGACAATCCGATCATAAATTTGAGAGCATTCCGTGAGCCGAATCTCACTTTCTCTCTCCTTTCCTCCCTGACTCAGGCAATGGGGTACCTATCGGTTATCTTCCTCCTTATTATGTACCTTCAGGGTATATTGGGCATGGATCCTCTCAGGGCGTCACTGCTGCTTGTTCCGGGGTATATAATTGCAAGTTTTTTGTCTCCCAGATTGGGCAGACTCTCGGACAGGCTTGGTTCAAGATTCATCGCAAGTGCCGGAATATTCTTGATGGCCTGCGCTGTGATCATTTTCATGACCCTTGGTCTTGAGACACCAGTTTATGTGATAGTTGCAGCGTCGATAATTTCCGGAATAGGCGGTTCGATGTTCTGGCCAGCAAACAACAGTTCGGTTATGACGAGTACTCCGAAGGAACTTTATGGCTCAATTTCTGGACTGCTGAGAACACTTTCAAGCGTCGGAACACTCATCAGCTATGTTATATCTATTTCAGTTGCTTCATTGAGTGTTCCTCGGCGTGTTGCCTTTGAAGTGTTTCTTGGAACAAACTCACTAAGCGGGAATGTCTCTTCAGCATTTCTGGCTGGCATTCATTCGGCATTTCTTGTCTGTCTCATGATTCTCATAATCTCAGGCATTCTTTCTTTTCTCAGGAGAACTGCAAAACCCCGGACATCTTTGCCTGATAGTTCTGCATGATCTAACTCTTTACTCTGGCCAGAAGAAACATTGAATAGAATGTGTCATCAATCCGGTAAGATTTTCTCTCCACCCCTTCAATTGAGAAACCGTTCTTCATCATGACTTTCAGTGATGCTGCGTTGTAATCAATCACTTTACTGTATAATCTTATCAGGTTCAGTTCCTCTGTCGCAAAATCAGATATCAGTCCCAGAGCCTCTGATGCATATCCATTATTCCAGTATTCTCTTCCGATCCAGTAACCGACATGAGCTTTACGGTCGTAATATTCTATGTCTTTCAGCCCAATAATGCCGATGGGATTACCGTTCAGGAGGATGAGGAAATCCATGGCGAAAGGTTTGTTGTTTGATTCCCTGTTGAGATCGAAAAATGCCAGGCAATCTTCTCTTCTGTAAGGGTGAGGAAAGGAGTGTGCAGCGATATTAACCGAAATTTCCCGGTCATTAGCCAACTCTGCAACCCGGGAAGCATATTTTGTGTCCAGATCGTTGCTCAGTGTGATCCTTTTTCCTTTCAGTGTGTAATACTTCAAGTTTCTCTGAAAACAAATAGTAAAAGCAGAGTTAAATGTTATGAAATGATTTAACGGCTCGTCCATTGATTCTAAAAATAGTGGCGTGATGAAAAGGAGATGAAATAAGGAGGAGTTTATGCCTCCGGATCGTTGCCAGTCGCGTTAACAACATCGTATGCACCATCCTCCATCTGTCCGTCTTCATTGATAAAATAGTGCTTTGTCTGGAGATATTCCGCAAACCCCTCCTCGCCGAGTTCGCGTCCGAAACCGCTCTGCTTGTAACCTCCTCGCGGAGCATAGGTTGTTAGCAGGTGATAGTCGTTTACCCACACAGTTCCTGCCCTTATCTGTCTTCCCACCCTGAATGCCCTCTCTGTGTCTGAACTCCAGATGGCCGATGCAAGCCCGTAAATGGTGTCGTTAGCCATTGAAACTGCCTCTTCCTCGTCGCTGAACTTCATAACTGCGAGAACCGGTCCGAATATTTCTTCCCTTGATATTTTCATATCCCTGGTAACATCTGCAAATAGGGTCGGTCTGACATAGTAACCTGATGCAGGGTCCCATCCCTTAATGTCATTTTTTCCGGTTTGAATGAGCCTAGCACCCTCTGAAACGCCCAGATCGATGTATGATTTTACCTTATCAAGCTGTTTCCTGGATATCAGCGGACCGATGTCTGTGCCCATGTCATCTGTAGGCCCCATTCTCATTGATGCAGCCCTCTTTTCCATCCTTTCCAGAAACTTGTCATACACTTTTTCCGATAGCAGCAATCTGGTTCCGGATTCGCACAACTGCCCGGAATGAAGAAATACAGCAAACATTGCAGCCCTGACTGCCCGCTCAAGGTTTGCGTCCTCGAAGACAATGTTTGGGGATTTGCCCCCGAGTTCCAGCATGACCTTTTTCACATTGCCAGAACAGAGTCTCATTACTTCTTTTCCTGTCTCTGTTGATCCTGTGAAACTCAAAGCGTCTATATCCCGGTTCGAAGCAAGTTCTGAACCCACTACTTTTCCTTCTCCCGGCAATACTGATAGTGTTCCTTCAGGTAGCCCTGCACGATAAAATATTTCACCAAGCTTAAGGGCAGTCAGGGGAGTTATGTGGGAAGGTTTTAGCAGGACAGAGTTACCAGCAAGAAGTGCAGGAGCAGTTTTCCAGGCTGCCATAAGAAGAGGTACATTCCATGGCACTATCGCACCAACCACGCCGTAAGGTTCGTGATCAATTATTCCATAAGTCCCGGGATAATCAGGCTGTTCAATTTTCCTTCTGCCGAATTGACTTCCTTCCTGATCAGCCGATTCACCCAGGGAAGCGTAGTACTGGATGCACGAGATAGCAAGCGGAACATCGAAAAATGAAGCCTGGCGGATTGGTTTTCCACCGTTTCTTGATTCCAGTTCGCTTAACTCTTCACTTATCTCCTCCATAATCTCGGCAGCTCTTGCCAGCACTCCTGCCCTTTTACGGTATGAGAATCTGCTCCATTCTCCATGTTCGAAAGCTCTCCTGCCAGCCTCCACCGCACGTCCCGTATCTTCTTTGCCGGCAACTGCGAATTCAGCCACGACGCTGCCATTGGAAGGATCTATTGCTCTTCCATACTCCCCGCTTTCCGGCTTTTCCCACTTCCCGCCAACAAGTATGCCATATTTATCCACTTCCTTTACCCCCGTAAATTTAGAAACGGTCTATTACGACAGTTCCCAGTGTATTGTAACTGGTCATTGATTCGAGAACTGAACCGGCTTCTTCCAGTGCAACTTTTCGTGTAACCAGTTTTTCAGGATGCAGTTTTCCGCTGGTTATAAGACCCAGCAGTTCCCTGTAACGATGTGAAGGCATGCCGAATGATCCTGTGAACTGGATTTCCTTGGTAACTATTACATCAGTAGGCAGCGTGGTCATGCCAGCCTGATCTCCTGTAGTCAGACCTATTTGCAAGTGTCTCCCCCTCTGCCTTAGGGACATGACTGCTGGGACGCATGTTGACTCTATGCCGAGTGCATCAAGTGTGCAATCCGCACCGCCGTCCGTAAGTTCGTTTATCCGATCTGCGATTTCGTAGACCTCCATCCCACTGGAATTTAAAGTTGCGACAGCCCCCATATCTTCAGCCATCCTCAATTTGTTGTCGTCGATATCGACTGCTATCGGAAGGGCACCCAAGGATGATGCTATCTGAATCGCAGCCATTCCAACACCTCCAGCACCGAATACTGCGAACGACTCTCCAGAATGCAACCTGATCTGATCCACGACGCCGTGGTATGAAGTCATGTAGCGACATCCAAGCGAGGCGGCAGTTGAAAAAGAGATGGAATCCGGAAGCAGGGCGAGATTTGTATCAGCCCTCGGTATAGAAGCATACTCTGCGAATGATCCCATGCAGGTGAAACCGAATGGAATCATGTTTTCGCACACATTCTGGTGACCTTCGGAACAGGGTCTGCATTTTCCGCAACCCAGTGCAAACGGTACAACCACCCTGTCTCCTTTCTTGAACTTTTGCACGTCGGGGCCAACCTGTTCAACTATTCCTGCCATTTCATGCCCGAGAATGTGCGGAAACGTCGGGACCACCCCCATCCATTCCCAGTCTCCGTTCCAGTAATGCCAGTCACTTCTGCATATTCCCGTAGCTCCGACCTTTACCACTACCTCATCGCGATCCGGTTCAGGATAATTGTAATCGCCTATTACAAGGGGTTTTTTGTTTTCCAACATCAGGGCGGCTTTCATTTTATGGTACCGATCACTCTGGAAATTCTGTAGGAACGGAAGCTGCCGTCTGGACCAGTAATTTTGCTGCTTTCGTGTAACGCATCACTTTCAGCCTGGAACCCTTGAGTGTGAACTTCCCTGTAAGTATTCCCTGTATGGGATCAATCTCGCCTTTGATCATTCTCTTCCAGTTTGCATAGTGCCCGATGTACTGAAAAGCGGTGTTGACCGTTTCATCTTTTCCGATAACTCTTGAAGACCTGCATTTCCCGTGGTACAGGTCAAGGTAGAACCGTGTTATTTCACCCTTCCCTCCCGGGATTTCATTAATTTCAAAGATGAAATCGCCTTCCCATGTTGAAGCGGCCTCTTCGTAGCTCTTGTTTCCGTTTATCCTCTGCACGTAGTCTTCAAGCCATTCTGCACTTGGAAAAACTGCCATGCTGAATAATACATGATTTCAGTATAATATAATTTGGATATTTGTACCACTTCGTTGCAGAAACTAAACATTACGTTCCCAGGATGCTTTATAGCTCTGAAATTATGTTCTCCGTGTCAGATCTAAAAGCCGCATTGACAATCTCACAATATTCGGAAC
>JAJZOM010000291.1 GCA_021811505.1 Thermoplasmata archaeon
GCCCGGTATGGGATGTTATGGAATACAGGAGGGAATTTGCGAAGGGTGACATAGAGTACATGGCTAACCTGTGCCATGATTGCGGGCAGTGTTTTGATTCATGTCCGTTCACTCCCCCAAATGAATTTTCCGTGGATATCCCATCGATTCTCAGTGAGGTCAGGGCACACACATATGAGGAATATACTTCACCTTCTATCGCGGCTCCACTTCTAGACAAACGCGTGAGGTTTTCCCTATTATTGCTGGGCCTATCATTTTTTGGATTGCTGACTGCGTACTTCCTGATGGGAAATCCTGCCCGGATTCTTGGCTCATATACCGAAAAAGGTTCTTTCTACGAGATATTCCCAAACATTTTCCTCGACTCTGCAGGCACGTTGCTTGCTGTGTTCGTTATCGCCACTTGGCTAATGAGTGGTCTCAGGTTCATGAGTGCTTCAAAGAATAGGGATAGGATAGGATCTGGCGACCTTGTCTCCGCAATGCTTGAATCCCTTGGCGAAAAATGGTTCAAGGGAGGCGGAGCGGGTTGTAACTATCCTGATCGTGAAGAACGCGGTTCATATAGGAAGTTTGTAACGCATGCCCTTGTCATGTACGGCTTCCTGCTGGACCTTCTTTCTACCGCATCCGCCTTTGTGGAGCAGGATTTCCTTGGGATATATCCACCATATCCGATCCTAAGCGTTCCAGTAATTTCAGGACTTGCCGGAGGGTTAATGATCATTGTGGGAGCAACACTCTTCCTTTACTATGATTCCGGGGGAAGGAATCCCAGAGGAAAGAAAATGGAGAGTATGGACAGAATATTCCTCATTACACTATTCATGGTCTCGGCCACCGGAATTATGCTGTTTGCAATGCGGTCTACGGCACTGATGGGATTATTTCTGCTGATTCACCTGTCTTTTGTTGGTTTGCTGTTCATATCAGCTCCCTATGGGAAATTCATTCACCTTGTATACAGATATCTGTCCATCGCGAGATATCATCAGGAGAAAAGATTGCACACTGGTACCCGCAGTTAGAGCATACAAAAATCTTTAAAAGAATGCACATTGTTCATACACTGTGTTGAGGTCCGGGCTTTGAGAGGCATGACAATGGCAGAGAAGATATTTACGAGAGCCTCTGGAAAGACTGCAAGGGCAGGAGATTTTCTCTGGACCGCACCAGATCTTATATATCTTCACGATGTTCTCGGGCCGCTGACACTTGATTCACTGTCAAGGATGGGTGTTTCAAGGCCGAGATTTAAGGGGAAGATTGTCTTTGTCTTTGACCATATATTTCCTCCAAAGGATTCTGCCAGCGCCAACAATATTCTCAAAATGAAGAATTTCGCATCGGGTCTGGATGTGGAAATGATCAGAGAAGGAGAGGGGATAGAGCACACTCTGCTCATAGAGAACGGAAGTATAGTCCCTGGAATGTTCGTTGTCGGCAGCGATTCTCACACCGTCACCGCCGGAGGAATTGGTGCCATGGGTATCGGTATGGGATCAACAGACATAGCTGCCCTTATGGCAATGGGCATCAACTGGTTCAAGATCCCGGAGACGATGAGAATAAATCTTGACGGTGAATTCCAGAAGTTTGTTTCTGGCAAGGATATCATACTGGAAGTCTTGCGTATGACTGGCCCGGATGGCGCGAACTACAAGTCCATGGAATTTTCCGGATCAGCCATGGAACACATTGATGTTGACAAGAGGCTTGCGATTGCAAACATGACCGTCGAAGGAGGTGCGAAATGTGGAATGATAGTACCGGATGAAGTCGTAGAAAGTTTCTACAGATCAATGGGCACGTATCCTGAAATCGTGGTTCCAGACAATGATGCAACATATGAGAGTGAGTTACACATTGACTTGGCAGAGTTAACGCCAAGGATTGCTGCCCCGTATTCACCAGCAAATGTTCATGATATCTCTGAATTAGTGGGAACCAGAATTGACCAGGTTTATCTCGGGAACTGTGCAAACGGAACGATAGGGGACCTCAGGGAAGCAGCCGCGATATTGAAAGGCCATCAGGTGGCGGAGAGTACAAAGTTGATCATTGTTCCCGCGACAAGGAGGATTTACCGGCAAGCTATGTCTGAGGGACTGTTGCAGATATTCTCTGATTCAGGCGCCATTATAGCGCCATCCACATGCGGTGCATGTGCAGGCCTGCACATGGGAGTGCTTGGAAAGGGCGAAACCGCAATAACTAACACGAACAGAAATTTCAGGGGGAGAATGGGTGACCCTGATAGTCGGGTGTTCCTGGGAAATTCATATGTCGTTGCATCTGCCGCACTGGAAGGCAGAATTGTAAATCCGGAGGATGCAATATGAGCAGCCGCGTCTTCCTGTTTGGTGACAACATTGACACAGATATCATAGCACCGGGGGCATACCTGCACCTTCCGATGGGTGTGCTTAAGATGCATTGCATGGAGGCACTGGACAGGAATTTTCCCGGCAACGTGAAACAGGGAGACATACTTGTTGCGGGATCCAATTTTGGAACCGGATCATCAAGAGAACAGGCTCCCCTGGCTTTGAAGGAACTGGGCATCGAGCTCATCTTAGCCGTTTCCTTTGCAAGAATATTCTTCAGGAACGCGGTCAACGTGGGCATGAATGTAGGGGTTATAAGTGAAGTTGATTACTCTACCATACGAGATGGGGAAACTATTGAATTCAATGATAAAACAAGCTCCTTAACCCTTAAATCTACGGGTAAAGCCGTAAAATGTGAATCTCCAGATGGCCCCCTTAAGGAAATTATATCCGCCGGTGGGTTGATAAACTATGTAAGAGAAAAAAATCGATCTCCAACAAACTTATCAGATAACATGAATTGCAGAAACAAGAAATGATTTGTTCAAAAAAAATAAAAAAAAAATGGTTCATCAGAGAATAATGTGGCATGGATATAATTCATTCTGCTATCACCCTTCACTGATCATTACCAGGATAAAGCTGCAAGTTCCCGCAGTGGAAATATATTGCAGTCTTGAGATGTTCCTTGTTGCGGTACCCGTAAGCCATCTTCTGAACTGTTGAGATCTTGGAATTCATACCCTCTGCTATTGCATTTGTTATGTGGTGCCTGAAGTATGACAGTATACCATACAGGTAGTGCTTCATCATCTTAGCGACTTTCCTCACTGGATTGAGGCGGGAATGCGATGCCCACCAGTACCATTTCTTCCAGAATGATACTGCCTCCTCGACCGTATGGCAAAGCCAGAGATTCCTGAGATTCTCCTTTATGGCATATGCCCTTGCCGTCTTGAGATCGGATTCCTTCAGTATCTCGTATTTCTCCCTGTATTTATCCGGAAGGTTCTCGGAAGAATAGAGCCAGAGGTACCTTGTCTTGTTCAGCATTTCCCTGGATTCTGCCATCCTTGATTCAATCTTTCTAACATCGTCAAGTGCCATGTTCATGTGCTTCATTATGTGGAACCTGTCGAACACTATCTTTGACTCTGCATCAGTTACATTTGATCTCGTGGATGCTATGAACGGATCCCACATATCCATCGAGACTGCCTCAATGTTACCCGAGGCATCCTTTCCTATCTCTGTGTAATAGAGATCAAGGGATTCCTTCTTCCTGTCGAATTCAATATGATCCACTGCGGGACTGTCCAGGTCGTAAACGATTGTTATGTAGTGATGGTGCTTCCCATAGGATTTCTCGTCAATTCCAATGCGCCCGGGAACGGAGGTTTTCCGTGCAAGTCCCCTGCTGACTGCTTCCTGCATGATGTGCCATGCCTGATCCCAGCTTATCCCGAGTATCAGCGATCCCTCCTTCACGTCGGTGGAGGAAAGAACATCTATTGCATGCGCCTCGAACCTCTCCGTGAACCGTGAGCTCTTCTCGGACCATTCCGCCTTTGCCTGTATCCTTCCATGATCTGGGCATCTTACCCTTGGTATGGACGCATGGATATATGCCTGGTATATGCCGCTGTCAAGATCCCGCCATACCCTCTCCTTAACGTGATCTGATACCGAGAGTGGTTTTTCGCAAACAGGACACGGCCACCTGACACCTTTTTCGTGGGAAAGATAGATGTCCACCCTCCTTTCAGAATCAGATACTGAAACACGGGAGACAAACCATGGTCCCTTGATACTGTATGTATGTTCGCAGAGTTCCCTGTCATCCATATGATACTCATAGAGATGGCGATATTTATTCTTACCACAATATTACCGGAAGAACCAAAAAAATAGATGATATCTATTGGATTAGACAGCTATTTCTTCGACAAACTTCTGAGTGGACTTTGGACCCATTAAGACCAGTACTGCCACCACTATTGCAACTAGCACCCAAACAAATGCGAATATTCCAGGACCATTGGAAGACCCAATAAATGCGGCTATGAAGAGTACAAGTATTGTTGTGGAAATCCTGCTTATGGAATAGACGAAGCCGGCAGCAGTTGTTCTGACCCTTGTTGGAAATATCTCAGCGTTATACTGGTGCAGGAAGTTGGAGAAGTTCCAGAGCATGAAAGCTGTGATGAAGCCGAATATTACGACCCCGTCGATCCCGTGTATTATCGAGAACATGGTTCCGAATATGCCTCCAAGTATTGCGAACAGTATGATACCCCATTTCCTCTCAATCTTGTCTATTATGAAGATGTTGAATATACTGCCGACAAGAAATCCTGAGAATATAACTGCTCCAGCTCCAAGAGGATCGCTTGCGGGATATTTCACAACAACAAGTGATGGGGCAAATGTCACAAATCCATAAAAAATTCCAGACTGGAAGAACATGAATATTGCCATCATTACGGTAGTTTTTCTGACGTCCTTGGCAAATATATCCTTATAAGCAGATACCTTCACTGGCGCCTCGATCTTATCTGTAACTGGGGGAAGTTCCTTTAATCCGGTTTCTCTCATGACCTCTGCTTCGATGCCATCCATCATTTTCTTTGCCTGATCCATCTTTCCGTGTGTGGCTAGCCATCTTGGAGACTCCTTTAGCCTGAACCGGATTAACCAGACCAGTATTCCGGCGGCACCCATGAACCACAGTGGAATCCTGAACGAATAGTAACCCACTTCCTTTCCCACAAGTCCCTGCAGTGGGCCAATACCCTTAGTGATTGAAGTAATCCAGACAATCAATGGCGCTGCTGTTACGGCTATTGTGTAAATCAGTGCCAGCCACGCGCCCCTTTTCTTCCTGACAAAGATTTCAGTTCCATAGCTGTCAACCAGCGGAAATTCTCCGCCGACTCCAATACCGCCAATCAGGACAAATACTCCAATCAGCTGCCATGAGTTCATAAAGCCAGCTATGATCATGCCAATACCAAATATTAGCTGGTTGACCAGAAATACTGCCCGTCTACCTCTCGTATCAGCTATCCTGCCAAAAAGGATAGATCCTATAAATTCCCCGGCAAAGAAAAATGCCGGGATGCCGAAGGCTGACAGGTTTCCCGTTATACCATAGTACGCTGCTACAAGTGCCAGAATTGCGCCATTTCCCAAGAGCATAAGGCTTTCTGCCCATTCTCCGCTGGCCAGCATTAGGGCGAACTTTGTGTGAAACCCGCTATAGGGTAACCTTTCAAGCCTGCCTGCAATGTTCTCATCATCGCTAGTGCTATCCACCATGTAGTATCACACACTGTCCACATATTTGAATGGATGTTCTAACAGGTTAGATTTCCACTATACATAACGAATCGCTAGTCCTGAAAGCGATTCGTAAGTCGACGAACATTTGTCAATAACCTCTCACTGAAGCGTCAAGTATTGCGACCGGGAGGATCAGTTGATTTAAAAACAGTTGTCACAATAGGCTGGTCAACCCCTCCCGTTCCTGGTGGAGACTGAGACAATAAAAGTAGCTTCTCTCCCTGTGTACCCTGCAATACACTAGAATGCCGATCATTCCGGTGGGTTTTTCATAACCTTGGCGGGGGAACTGCCATCTGATTTCTGAACGATCTCTTTCGATATAACGCGTTTGGGATCCCTCATTGCATAAGTATGCCAGAAGGCTTCCTTACTATGTGTACCGTGAAATTTTTCATGTAATGGTTGGATCAGGTGAGAATGTTCTGGGTTCCGCGATTTTAAGCATCTCCTTGCAATTCACTGTACCTCAAAAGTGTGATGGCAAGCAGCGCGGTCCTTAACGGTATTGTTGATGCAGCAACGAATTCCGAGTTGGAATGAGCACCGGAACCTACAGACCCCATTCCATCAAGAATGGCCATCCCAGTTTGAGCGAGTATATTTGCATCACTGGCTCCGCCTACGGAAATATCTTCTACTAAAATTCCAAGGCCAGCACCAATTTTTGCAACCTCCCTGAGAACACTTTCGGTTCTTTCGTTCTTGCTCATTGGCATCCGGTTAAGTCCTCCAGCAATTGTGACCCTTGCGTCAGCGTTTCTGGGTTTCAGGGCATTTATGCTTTGGTCTACTCTCCGTGACTCCTCCATACTGGCTACTCTAACGTCAACTCCGATTTCTGCAACATCAGGAACAACATTTGTCGTAGTTCCCCCGGATATCATCCCCACATTAATTGTAGTTCCCCTTGAAGTGTCCTGGAGTTCCTGCAGTTCCAGAACCAGATAAGCAGCTTCCAGTATAGCGTTTATGCCATCTTCGGGATGTAACCCGGCGTGAGCCGATCGGCCGTTCACAGTAATTTTGTACGTACCGACACCTTTTCGTCCAGTCTTCAGTTTACCATTTTCACTCGACTCAAGAACTATTGCAAGGGTTGAAGTTTTTCCGGACTCTTCAATTAATTTTCTCGAATGCAAACTGCCCGTCTCCTCATCAGGGGTCATCAGGAATTTGATCCTGCGGGTCACCCTGGCATGTTCCATCAGGAACTTAAGCGCCCATATTCCCTGTATGATCCCTGCCTTCATGTCGAGAACCCCTGGACCCTGTATTTTGCCTTCAGACACGAGGAATGGCCTCTTTTCCAGCGTACCTTCCGGGAAAACGGTGTCGTAATGGGAGAGAACCAGGATTCCATCCCCTTCTCCTTGCCCAACTGAAAAGGTGAGAACTCTGGACCCGTCAGCCAGATCCTCGAAGTCAGGCTTTATTCCTGTCCTGCTTTCAATGATCCTTGATATTCTGTCCGCGCAGGAATTGAGCAGCCTCACATTACCAGAGGGGCTCTCACACTCTATGACCTGCTTCAGGTCCGAGATCATTTCTTGCAGGTTTTTGGTGAAGAATCCTGTGATTTCCCCTCCCTTACCACTCACAGATGATACCCCCTTCAATGGCATAACTTTTCAAGGTCTCCTCATCTATAAGATATCCTGCTCCGGGAAGGGAGGATGGGATTATCTTTCCATCTTCCATTGTAAATGGATTTTTGACTATATCCCTCGCAAAGTACCTTGAATTCGGGGAGGTATCCCCGGGGTAGTCAATCATCGCGGATGATGCAAGGCTGACGTTATACGTCCTTCCTATCCCGGTTTCAAGCATACCGCCGACCCAGGTGTGTGCACCTTGTTCCCTGGCTATCCTGGCTATGCTTACGGAATTTCCCAGTCCTCCCACCCTTCCAGGTTTTATGTTTATCACCGAACAGGCACCAATCTCGAGAGCCTTTCTCGCCCTGTCCGGTGACGTTATGGACTCGTCGAGGCATATTGGCGTGGCTATCTCCTTTGCCAGCCTGCTATGATAAATCAGGTCAT
>JAJZOM010000187.1 GCA_021811505.1 Thermoplasmata archaeon
GATGGCACGAGCTATGGCGGAAACAATGACTGGATAAAGGGAAATTCTGATTAGCTCTATTAAAAATGAGAGAGAAGGGTCTGTCGTGGTAAAACCGGAAACAATGAAGATGAAGAGAAGTGCTGCTGCATATTTTATAGAAAAAGCAGTAATATCCTTCCCGGTAGGCTTCAAATCTAATCACCCTCTCCTTTGCATATGATTACTTTAGGCTGATCAACAGAGTGGAAAAGACCGTAAAGAAACTGTTCATACAGGTCGCGTCCTATCTGCATTTTTCCATAAAACGACTTTTCAAAAATCTCCACCAGCAGCGGTATCTCTGACCTGTCCTTGAAACGTCTATTCTCAGTCATTTTCTCCACTACTTCCCTTATGGTCAGACAATCCTGATGGAAATCAGCTTCTTTTAGTATATTTAGATGCATCAGGTCTACGACGTCTGAATCATACAGAACTCCTCTGATAAACTTGGTCTCAACATTTCTTCCCTTGCTTGCCTTGATCATGTTACAGGACTTTGAAGGAGTAATAGTTGCACTTCCAGGGATATTAGATTCAAGATCACAGCTTGCCACAATTGATGCATCAGGATCATAAATTATTCCCAGACCTGATCCGTATGACCATAATAGCGGGAGATCACCTTTTATTGCGGGTTTTATCATGTCATAACCACTGGACCATCCCTCAAAGGGGGCGATGGTTTCGCCGGCGCCTACGCCTATTTGAAGACTGCTGTAATTCTTACCCTCGTCTGGATTAACTGTGGAAAGAAGCAATTCAGAATCAGTTTCTGTTTCTTCACCGGTGCTCTTCTTTCTGGATAAGGACATTTTCGAAATCGTCAGAACCACAGCAGAAACTGCTACCACAGATATTATGATTATCAGCAGAAGCTGATTTATTGGAGGAAAAACAGGGTGGGGAGAACTAGACTGTGAAGTACCACCGGATCCAGAGCTTCCGCCTGAACTGGAGCCGCCTGATCCACCGGACCCTCCTGAACCGCCAGATCCTCCTGATCCACCAGAACCTGAGGATCCTCCTGTGCCAGAAGACCCAGTTCCGCCCGAACCAAACATGTTTCCAAGATTTGGAAGCGTAAAGTTCAATCTGGGAATATACCTGCTCATATTTGGAAAATTAAGATTGAACTTTGGCAATGAAAAATTGAAATGCGGAAGACTTAATCCAGATGAACCACCTAGACCAGTTAAACCGGATCCCGATCCGGTTCCACCACTTGAACCACTGGAACCTCCTCCAGAAGATGTTCCACTGGACCCCGGGCTGCTTGAAAGTGGTTGTATCTGAGTGATCGAAGCTGCGAGCAGCCACGTCACTATTATCACCGCCAGTAGCGAGAGGAGAATTGTTTTAGAAGCCAACATTTATTAATCTACAAAGAGATTATAATCTTTCGCAATGAAAATCGCTTCAACATTGGAGATAAATCAACTAACTGATGTCTTCCTCTTCCTGTATTTTCTGTACTCAATGTAACCGGCAAGTGCAATCAGTAGAAGCACAATAATTTCCAGTATGTTCAAAGGTCCGATATAGTTACCAAGAAAACTCAATCCAACATACGATAACGATGACGCAATAACTGTTGTTGCAGCGTATGCAACCGAAGGCGGTGCAACGTGGATCTCATAATACCCATAGTTAGTTGAAAATTGTTTGCCCATGAAGGTATAGTTCACAACAAGTTCAGGCAATCTGTAGGTCCCTACTCCGGAAAGTGTCATATTTATCATGAAAGTGTGAGTCTGACCCGGTGCAAGAGAAGCGAGATTCAATTTCCCCGAAGATCCCTGGAAGGTTGCAGATCCATTGTAATATGAAAGAAACTGATCAATGTTTATTGCTATATCGTTTATGGAAACATTATCATTGTTTCTCAGCCCAACGATCAGCCTGTACGTGTTTCCAGCAACCCTCGACGAACTGACATTAACCTGTAGATCTGGAGTAAACGTGCTGTTGAATTGCATATAGTAATTTTCGAGGTTGAAGTTTGATGAGGATTGTATGAGGAATACCTTCGAAGATGTATTGAAACCGGCAGCTCCCGTCAAAGTCCGGTTATTGGTCATTAGTGTGAGGTTAAAATCGGACATTGCAAAGTTTGAGGAGTTGGAATTTCCATATCCCATGCCGATTATTGATATATCCGAAGATCGGGGTTCAGTCAGATCAGAACTGTAGCCGAAGAGCCTTGCAGCAGTTATATTGTGGTTGGTACCCGAGGAGTGCAGGGCGTTTGCCCAGAACGAAAGATCAAATGAGAAAGCCACAGTTCCGCTGGAAACATTTACAGACTGGCCAACTGTGGACTTGAATACACTCTTGAGTGAATTTGTGTTTATCATTCCAGCTGCAAGGATTGAAGTTGTAGGACTTGATGATGAGATTCCCGGAGTGAGATAGCCTGACTTCAGTGAGTTTGAGAACAAGGCGGCAGCAGAGTTCTGGCTGGCTTTCAAAATCAGGCTGTTTGCGAACGAATCCGCGATCTGACCAAACGATGGATTGGATGAAAATATGTATAACGTTATGCTCTGATTGTTGTAATTGAGGCCGCTAATGTTGGACGATGTGTTGTATGAGAAAATATCGGTAAGTGATCCCGTGTTGAGTGCATTTGCCACAGCAGAAGAGGCTGATTTAGCATCGGCGGAGCTCGACGCAGGATTACCCGGAAAAGCAGCTATGAAGAGGAAATTAGGGATCAGTGACAGTAATCCAGAGGAAGTAATCACGCTGCCTGTTGACCCAGATATTCCTATGGGAAGGGAAAATGAAGAGAGGTTATCCTGAACTATAACCGCCGAGAAGATGCTATCTGTAAAAGGCGAGGATGAGAACAGAAAGTTGCTGGAGGTGTTGTTTACCTCCATCGAACCATACGCATTGTAAATATCGCCGTCACCCGTAACAAGGGACATATCTGCCTGAAGGGAAGAGATCGAACTGTTGGATGACGCGACGGCTTGGGCAATATAATTCATATAAGCACTTTTAACCTCGGCAGAGAGATAAGAAGGTGCATCAATCTCTGGTAAAAAACTGGTAGAGTACAAAATTGGGGATGAATAATTCGAATTCAAGGCACCAATAACTGAATTCGGATTCACATAAACATTTTCGGGATGATTTCCAGCAGTAACAACTGCACTGGGATTGAGGGTTGAACTCCCAGAACTGAATATAATTATTCCGGATATCATCAGTATTATGACAAGAAGAATAGAGGCTGCCTTTATCCCCTCATTATCTTTTCCAGAGTCCTTGGAAACTGGAGGTTGACTCTTCTTCTTTGAATTGAAAATTCTTGAGACAAGATGACCTGTAACTCCACTGACAACTAGAAGGATGACAAGCGATTCAATGACATTCACCACAAATATGTCCAGCAATGAACCAATCGAACCGCCAACAGGTGGGCTGGGCAAAGATACAAACGGTGTACTGCCCCCAGTGGAAGTCAGGCTCGAAAGAAAAAAAGTGTAAATCTTGTCGATTACAGGTTCAGTTGTCAGGGTATACAAATTTGTCCCAGAGGGTACAACTCCAAGGACGGATGTATTTATTATCCCTGATAGGTTTGACAGACTATGGATGAGTGAAACTGCAGCCAGTCCAAGCATTGTCCACGAGATCGAATAAACAAGCAATGACACACCAATGGCTCTTCCGGTCTTTCCTGCTGCGAGACCGATCACAACACCGATAAGTATCCAGGAAACAAGAAGTGTCATCCGACCGAGCGGGTTACCTAAGAGCAGATAGACCAGTCCAAGAATGAAAACCAGCCGATATCCAATGAAAGGCCCAATCCAGTCTATGAGTGGACTGTAAGCAGGGGAAAGCAGATAATACGACAGTATTAGGACAGCAAAAGTTCCAGCAAGCAGGGCAGCAAGTTTACCCATGTGTATAGAATGGGATAATTAATATTTTAATATATGTATACTTAATAGAATTGAGCATCTGGAACTGTCATTATAGATTCTGTGAATCTTGAACCATGTGGCACTTAGTTCCCATACAACGCAATTCATATATTAGAGATGAATTTTACAACCCTGTTGAGGAATCTGAGGTTTGGAGGGAGATTGTCGATTATTATATCTGCATATTCCCTTCTGATTACCCTCAAAAGTTTGACCATCATCAGATACACAAATGTTCCTATAAGCACCAGTTCCAGCAGCGCTAGATCTCCGTAAGGCAGAATGGTACCTGCATAATCCACCACTATAAACACCACAATAGAGGATATCCATATCTTGATCAGAGACTGCCTGTCATAATTGAGAAAGCCCAGTTTTCTGGATGACGCAAACAGAACGATAAAACTCACGACATAGACAGAGGAATTGGCTATCGCTGCACCGATCATGCTGTATCTTGGTATCAGAAGAATTGAGAGTGCAAGGTTTGAAATCAGTGTAAAAGTGGCTATCCATATGAAAATGGAGGTCTTTCCATGGGCATATATCGCCTGTGACATTATGTTCTGGCTTACCAGCAATGCTGTTATGGACAGAATTATGATAGCAGGTACAGCACCCGATACATAATTTGTTGTTGCAAATATCTGAATGAATCGATAGGATATGGCAGAAAGTCCGAGGGCACATGGAACATAGATAAATGTCAGGACAGTGGTTGACAGCCTGAAGGCTGATCTGATGCTCTCCTGGTCATTTCTTGAAAACATCGCGCTCACCTTGGGAAGCAGTATGTTGGTTATTGGTGACACAACCATGCTCAGGCCAGTTGCCATAAGTAAGGCAAAACCATACACACCAAGTGTCGACAAATCTGTGAAAATGGATACGAATATCCTGTCTATATAAGATGATCCGTATGATATGATAGATGCGAATATGAGGGGAGTCGCATACCGCATCACATAATTGATATTCACATTGTACGCCTTCTCCTTCCTCTTCCTGACTATGCTGAAGATGATCAGTATCCCGGGTACTATTCCAATAATGTAACCGGTTGCCATTCCGAGAGGTACAAAGGACACATCGTTGGTCAGGAAAAGGAATACGGTGGCAAGGAAATACCAGAGGAAAGTGCCCACAACATTCACAGTGGCCGCAATCTTGAACCTCTGGAATCCAAGGATTATGCCGTTGATCAGTCCAAGAATCACCTCTGTGAACAGTGGTATGGAGAGGTATGAGATCGTTTTAGCATACAGCGTGTCATGGAAGAACAGCATGGACATGTAGGGTGAGATGAGAAACAGCGTGAGGGAACCGGCAGTTGCAGAAATGACACTTACGAAGAGTATCTTGAACATCACTGATTTAGCTTCTGCCCATTCGTTCCGGCCGATATGGTATGAGATGAACCTTGTGGCTGCGTTTGACAGGCTGAGAGAAAAGACTATGTTGAACAGTCCAAGGATGGCGAGAATGTTCACGATCTCGCCTGCGACTGATGTCGGGTAGAATTTTACAATATAAACGTAGAAAATAATTCCTGAAAGGTTGAATATTATGGAATTCATGTACTGGAAGATAAGTGAAGAGCCCAGTTTCTCCTTCTTTTCACTTTTCTCCAGTTCAACCATTTCTATTTCCTCTGATCAGATTGATCGGAATAGCACGGATATGATACCAGCACTTCACTCACCAACGAAAATTATTCTGCTTCCCTGATAATCGAACTTGAAATCCTGTTTTCTGAGATCAAGAGCCTTAACAATATTCGCATGTGCCTCATGAGGGGCATAAAAAAGCAGAAAGCCCCCGCCGCCAGCCCCTATGAGCTTACCGCCCGTTGCACCGTTTTTCAACGCGCGGTTGTATAATTCATCAATCGAGTCGTTTGAAATTCCATCAGAAAGTTGTTTTTTAAGCATCCAGTTCTCATGCAGCATGGTGCCCATCCTTTCGGTCTTTCCCCTGGAGAGATCGTCAAACAACTGGAGGGCTATCTGCCTCATTCTCCGATAATCTTCAATCTTGACATTAACCCCATTTGACTGTTTCCTGTGTATATCTGTCGAGCTTCTTTGAATTCCAGTATAAAGCAAAAGCAGGTTGTTTTCAAGAGCCTCTCTGATCTCCTCTGTCGTGACGAGTGGTTTGACTGATACCGTCTCATCCTGATAGAACTGCATGAGCTGTATTCCGCCATATGCAGCCATGTACTGGTCCTGTTTTCCTCCGGGTTCATGGAGAATCTCCCTCTCTATTTTCACTGCCTCCTGTGCCATTTCCTCAGACGAAACGTACTCCCCCTTGTACGCATGTAATGCATGGAGTAGTCCGACAAGAAATGTGCTGCTGGATCCCATTCCAGTGCCAAGTGAAGGTATGTCAGAAATGCTTACAATCTCAATGCCGCCGTCAATATCCAGAAATTTAAGGGCTTCCCTTATTGATGGATGCTTGATTTTTTCCACTGTATCAACAATCTCGGTAGTTGAATAACTTACCCTAATCTGATTGTCAAACTTTTTGTTGACTGTGATGTAGATATATTTGTTGATCGAAGCAGATAAAACTGCTCCCGGACTGTCCCTTGAATAAAATTCTCTGATGTCGGTACCACCACCGACAAATGTTATCCTAAGTGGAGTCCTGGAGATGATCATCCGCTGTTTCAAATAATCACCGGTAGAACTGATCCAGTTTCCTCAGTCCTTCATCTAGCCCTACCTTGGGTCTGAAACCAAGGACCTTTTCTGCCTTGCTGGTATCGGCTAGGGTTTCCATCACGTAATTTTTGACCGGCATTTCGATGTATTTGGGCTTGATTGAGGTTCCAAGCATCCTGTTGATCTTCAAGACCAGTTCATTCAGATCGTAATTTTTCCCTGATCCTACGTTGAATACCTGATAGCCATCTGCTTTTGTGGCCCTAACGAGAGCTTCGGCCACATCCTCTGCATAAATGAAATCCCTCCTCTGCCTTCCATCACCGTATATTACGGGTTGTTCTGATTTCTTTATATTCCAGAGAAATTGCGTGGCAAGATTTGCATACCCCTTTTTGGCGTTTTCGTATTTTCCATAGACTGAGAAGAAGCGCATTGCAGATGTCTCCACGCCATGAAGTTTGAAGTATAGTTCCGCCATTCTCTCTGCTGCTATCCTGGCTTCGGTATAATAGTCTGTTACGCCAGGTATTACATCTTCCTTGTGAGGCGGTTTTATCCCATTGTAAATAGAGGAGGTCGAAGCAAACACAACTTTAGAATTGTTCTTTTTGGCAAATTCCAGTACTGAAGTTATTCCAGAAATGACTTCGGAAACAAGGAATGGATTGTCACGATACATTGGAGAGGCTGAGTATATTCCGAGATGGAAAACCTGATCCGCCTTCAGGTTTAGCCTTCCTATATTCTTTGCATCCTCCCTAATAAATGTGATCGCCTTTTCAGAGATCAGATCATTCAGATTTGTTTCTGATCCAGTGTGAAGGTTATCGATTACGGTGAGATCGTTACCTTTGTAAATACTTCTCACAAGATTTGTTCCTATGAAACCAGCTCCGCCTGTAACTATTATTTTCTTGCTTTCCATTTAAAACATTCCTGTTATCATTTGTATTTATTTAACATTATTTTTCCGACAGCATATCCTCT
>JAJZOM010000112.1 GCA_021811505.1 Thermoplasmata archaeon
CTATCGTGGATTTATAGGAAGAAACGATAGCTTCGCGATCCATTCCGAGCATAAGGAAATTAAACTCTCTCTTTAGTACCTCAGCAAGAACTTCCCGTTTGAGAGGGGAATATATCCCGGTTATCAGCTTAAGTTCATCGGCTCTTTTCTTTATCCGTTCAACTGTTCTGACAAAATCCTCGTTTTGCCACGAGAATTCCAGCCCAAGGGCTATGGAAAGGTCAACCGGGCCGACAAATACGCCGTCTATGCCTTTGACAGCAGTGATTTTCTCAAGATCAGCGTATGCTTTTTTCGTCTCTATCTGCAATATTAGCAATGGTGATTCCTGCGAATACCGGATAAAATCATAACCATAGCCGGATGCCCTTCCCGGGCCGGCGCCTCTCCTGCCGACAGGAGCGAATCTGGAGAATAATACTGCGTTTTCAGCGTCCTCCACGGTCTCTATGCCGGGTACAATTATACCGGATGATCCAGTGTCCAGGACTTTTTTGATTTCGTTCTTCTCTAGTCCGCGTATCCTGGCCAGTACCGGTACGCCCCCAGCAGCAATAACAATAGACTGGAGCATTGTCACGTCGATAAGTGAATGTTCCATATCGGCAATCAGAAGGCCAGGGCCGGAATTCAGGAGTGTTTCTGCAACTGAAGGATCGGAAATTGTAATAAGAGGTCCCGGGAGGTTCTTTGACTCCCTCAAGACCTCTCTCAGCTTCTCAAAATCTTGCTTAAATATCAGGCTTCTTCAACTCCTATTCCCTCATACCTGAGCCCGGAATAGTATCCTATGTAGTAGAACACAAGAGTAACAATTATGAACAGGATCACGTCATATGGGAATACTACGAGATCAATTCCGCCAAAGTTTGAAGATCCAATGAATGAGAGCCCAAGCACAACGATCATGTATACGGGGAGCCAGATACCAGCCATGAAGTCAGTTTTTGTAAGCCCTTTTCTCTTGTGGTAAACAAGGAGGAAGATCAGTCCAACGTAAACAGACATAATGGATATTGTTACGTATGTGAACCCGGACCAGTATATCAGCAGTCCGCCGATCACGAATGAGAGGGGAGCCACAATTCTGTAAGCAGGAAGCTTGTATGGTCTCTTAATATCCGGGTACTTTTTCCTGAATACTGCTAAGCTGATTGCAGAGGGAGAATATGAGAACACAACCGAATCAACGAAGACAGAAAGAATTGATGCGAAAGACGGGAGAAGTATCAGGTATATTATGGATATAATGAGAACAAGCGCAACGGAATACACAGGAATCCCTTTTTTATTGATGTTTGCAAAGATCTTCGGAAAATACTGGTCATATCTGGCAAGGGTGTTCCCTACCCTTGCGGCTCCGCCGTAATATATGATGCCATCACTGAAGGATGCAATTATGACTCCGACTATTGCAAGTACCGCAAATGCTGCGAGGCCCACGTAAAGGGAGTTAGATGCAAACGGAAAACCCAGGCTCGAAAGAAGAGACCATTTTTCGGAGTAAGTAGCCGGAGTGGTAGCAGGCTGGATAACTGTGTTTATGAGATAATGGAAGTTGATGGTTCCCAGGAATGCCAGGCTCTCTATAAGGTAAAAGACCATTACAAAAACGAGAGAAACAAAGATTGCTCTTGGAAGGAATTTCTCTGGACTGTGAACTTCCTCGGCATAGTCTATGGGCTGCCTGAATCCGGCGTAGGCGAAGATCGTTGCAGAAACTGCAAGAAGCACTCCGGATGCGCCCATTGGAGCAAATCCTCCGAGGTCTGTCATGTTCGAAGACCTGAAAAATGCCAGCAGGGCCAGACTTACTGCAAGCACGATTATTATCTTTATTATGGTAAGTCCGTTGTTTACATTGCCCATCAAGCTTATTGTTCTCATGTTGATGAAGAAAATAATTATGACCGCAACGATGGACACAGCTATTCCGATATAGGAGAGACTTGATCCGTTGTAAAACGGGGGATAGAAATAACTACCATACTCAACTATTGCCGCAACAACCGCGGGCATTGCAAGTGAATATCCCACAAAGGCTGCCCATCCGTTAAGGGTACCCACAACAGCGCCATGGCTCTTGGCGGGATAATAAGCAACTCCGCCGGCCCTTGGCCACATAGTTCCAAGCTCCACATATACAAATGCTATGGGGAGTATCAGCAGGAATGCTATCGGCCATGCCAGAATTCCGGCAGGTCCACCGTCAGCAAGAACGGTTACCGGTATGTATGCGACAGCCGGTCCCAGTATTGCCCCGATGGTCAGAAAAACTACGTGCCAGAATCCAAGCCCCTTCTTGTATGTTCCTTTTTCTTCCGTCATTTTTTCACCTCAAACTACATCCAAGGCAACGACTCTAGCCATTGCCCCGCTACCATTTTCAATCTTTAGCGGCAATGCCACGACCAGATATTTTTTTCCTTCCTTCAACTGGTCCAGGTTTGCCATATCTTCAATGAAAGCCATATCATGAGTAAGAAGGGCTTTGTGTACCCTGAAGTCGGAGTGATCATATGGCTCAATGCCCAGAGTATCGATGCCAATTACCTTTGTCCTGTGTTCTACGAAAAAATCAACAGTATCCATGGCGAGTCCCGGAAAATCGAACTGGAATTCCTTCGAGAAGTCTCTCTTCCTGTCCCACCCAGTGTTAATGAGGATTATCTTTCCATCATATTCCGGTTTCCATACCGCTGTGAGAGCGGATCTGCCTATTTCTTTCCCATTAAGTTTCGGTCTGATGCAGTAACCTTCTCCAATAAGCTTGTCAAGTTCTACTTTATCAACGGTCTTTGCCTTTTCAATCATGTGTGATGGAGCGTCTATGTGGGTCCCGCTATGTGTAGCGGAAGCATAGGATTCAACGCTGTAGCCGTCTCTTGCCACAGTCCCGACAGGATTAATGGTTATAAGGGGGTTTGTCGGCCACGCAGGCATATTAGTTTTTAGCGTAACGGACAGATCATAGATTCCATTGATCTTCATGTCTTAACATGAACTTGGATATAATTAAACTTTTTTTACATTAAATACATTATTTTACGATATTCATTCATAATACGAATAAATTATGAGCCATATGCCGGCATATGGTATGCAATCTGGGATAATCCATGGCAATCAATAGGGATATCTTGTTATTCCTCCGTCAATTGGTATATTGGCTCCCGTGATGTATGATGAAGTACTCGAGCACAAGAATGCTACAAGACGACCGATTTCCTCAGGTTCTCCAATTCTTCGGAGAGGAATCTGCTCCTTGATCTTCTGAAGTTCCGTATCAATATCAGTGCCGTTCTTTGTTGAATTTGTTTCAAGAACCGCCTTAAGCCGATCAGTCAGAAAATACCCCTGAGAAATGGAATTCACGTTGATCCCTACAGGACCAAGTTCCAGTGATAGAATCTTTCCAAGATTTACTACGGCAGCTCTCAACGACCCGGAAAGAGAGAAACCCTCGTATGATTCCCTTGTGGTCATCGAAGTGATAAATATGATCCTTCCTCCAGGTTTCTGAAGGAGGGGCAGTAATTCCCTGACCAGGGTTGTTGTTGAACCTATGAACATATTCATGTAAGTGGACCAGTCTTCTTCCGTTAGTTTCTGGAATTCTGAAATTTTCGGGTCTCCATAGTTAACTATTATATAATCAAGTGTTTCAAATTGCTTCTGGACGGTCTGACGAATTGAGTGAAGATCGCTTTTGCTGGTCAGGTCACATTTCTGCCATATGATCCTGGCATCTCCGCCTGTGGCGATATTTTCTGCGGAAACCTTAATTTTTTCCCTGTTGCTTGAGCTGATTAGCAATTCAACACCGGCATCGTGCAGCACCTTGGCAACGGCCTGTCCTATCCCGGAACTGGCTGCCGTTATGATGCCTCTCTTACCCTTTAGATCGTCCATGGCATATAATTCGGGCACCCCTAAAAAAGTGTTCGGCTCTTCATCTCTTCAGTTAGGAATAAGTACCATTTCTGCATCAATAAAACATGAAGGTCTTGATTTTTTCGGACATTCACTCCAATTTTGATGCCCTGAAAACACTGATTAACAGGGAGTCATACGACAAGGCAATCTTCCTAGGTGACATTGTTGACTACGGCCCGGAACCGGCTGAAACCCTCGACCTTGTGTTTCAGGAAGCCGATTACATTGTGATGGGCAATCATGATTATGCAGTTGCAGAAAACGAAGACTGCAGGTGTGCAGCCGAAATGCATGATCTTAGTGAATTCACGAGAGAATTCATAACTAAAAAATTTCTATCGGCTGGAGATATTTCCAGGCTCACTGGGCTGAAGCATCAGAGCGAGATAGAAATTGATGGCAGAAAAATGTTGATCACGCATGCCTCCCCCAACAACAACCTTTTTGGTTACCTGTTTTCCACGGAGGCTGAGATGATATGGAGAAATGCAAATTACCGTAAGTTCGATTACATTATGGTAGGACATACACATTTCCCTATGCTGTACAGAGGAAAAATCGTAAATCCGGGGAGCTCCGGTCAGCCCAGGGACGGGAACTGGATGCCGATGTATGCTCTGCTTGACACACAGAACGATGAACTGGTCTTCAAACGTTTCAGGTACAATAACGCCAGAACGATTTCCAAACTGTCAGATATACTCAGGGATCATCAAGACCATCTAAATTCTTTGAAAAAATTTTATCTTTAGTTTCCTGCAATTTTCCTGAACGGCGCAAAAACTGAAAAAAGGAGAATGGCTTAAGGTACCTGTTTAAGTGGAGGAAATGTGCCGGACACCAAAAAATGCCTTTGCCGGAAATAATGGGCATGTTTTCAAAGGAATCTCTGGCCTGCCTGCGCCTTTGAGGCTACCCATTCATCGGCCTGGCTGTTGCATTTTACGGAGTGTTCCTCTGCAATATTCTCAATTAATTTCGTGACTCTGGACTTCCATGATTGATCACCATGAAACGCATCGTCCGGAACATAACCTGGAAATTCTTTCATCATAAGCTCCTTTGATCCGTTATACTGAGCGTAGAAATCGTAAATCACTCTTGATCCGGTCATGGAGGCAAGGGAAAATATTCCGTTCAGGTTTTCATAATTATCGTTGAATTCCCTGATTATCGGACCCAGAAATATCCATGTCGGGATTTTCTCTTCTTTCAGATCAATAAGCAATCTGGATCTTTCTTGCGGTGATGGGGTCTGTGGTTCGATTATCATGGCCTTTCTTCTGTCAAGAGTTGTTATGGTCACTCCAAGGTCCAGGCTGTTACGGTAACGTTTGAAAATTTCAATGTCCCTTCTTGCAAGCGGAGATTTGGTCTGGATCGTTACGCGGAACCCGTTTTTTGCCAGAAGTTCTACAGTACCTCCAGTTAGCTTGTATTTCGCTTCCGCAGGCTGATACGGATCTGTTATGGTGGAAATGCCGACGATCCCGCGTCTCAGGCCGTTTATTTCCTGTTTTAATAATTTTACGATATTCGTTTTGGCATACACAACTTTCCCCCAGTTTTCCCTGGCTTCTGGCACGGAGGTGAAGTTTATGGCAAAACAGTAAAGGCACCTGTGTTGGCATCCGCTGTAGGGATTCACTGCATAATCCAGTTCAGGTAAATTCGATCTGGAAATTCCCTTTTTTGCTTCATATTCTACGATTTTCATCTCAAATCTTGAAAAACCTGTCGAGATTGTTGTATTTCAGGGTCTTGACCACATTTGATTTTGCAGTCCACTTTGCCAGAGGAACCTTCATGAACCTGGAAATATACTCGAGTGCCATGTCAAGGGTGTCGAATTCAACCGGTTCTGAGTTGAAAAGTGCCCTCATGTTCTCCCTGACGTACCATACCCCTACCGGAAGGTTGAATCCCGGATATATTTCCCGCCATGTTATCGCTCCGCCGCTTCTCCTCATCGAAGTGAATTTCTCGGCTGTCGCAAGCCTTGTCGAATAATAACAGCCTCCTATCCCAGGATACTCAGTCCTGCCGTAATAACCCTCATCATCTATCTCCACATATGCCTCCTCTCCCCACTGGTTCCAAGTGCTGCCCGGGAACCAGGATTCTCCCCACTCGTATATCCAGTTTGAAGGAGTAAGTACAGCCATGAAAAGATTTCCAGGAGTTTCCCTCACAAATGCAATGAATTTGTCTATCTGCCTGAAGTCTTTAACCACTTCCACCATGTGATCCGAGAGATTCTTGTCGACAGCGGTTATAGACCATCTCGTCGGGACAACTTTTCTGGAATTTTTCTGTCCTACCGCGCCAACGCTCAGTATCTTGGAAATTTTAGAAACGTCCTGTCCGTTGGAATACAGGTAGATCATTGCATCCATTGCCTTCAGATCTGTATCACCATATACCTTCTCCATGTGAAGACCAGGTGCTGAATAATCTGCGGTGAACCTCTTCACAGGTGCCGAAGGGCCCATTGGGGGAGTATGTTCATCGAGAATGACATCCCTGTCTGAAATGTTCCTCTCCAGCACCATCTCCACCTCAACGGATTTCTCGGAAAGAGCCATGAGCTGTATTTCATGAAAAAGCCTAGAAGGATCAACTGCCTGCCCCACCTCAACGTCCACGCCTCCCCTGATCATCGAAAGCCTCATCGATAGAAATTTCTCAAGAGGAATGTTCATCCACTCCTTCGGGTCCTCGTACGGAGAAGTGTCGCCGTGGATCGGGGGAGTCGAGGGATACAACTTAACTTTAGGATAGCCGTATCTTCCAACAAAAATGCTGGGAGGAGACGCTCCGCTGAGTGTGTTACCCCTGACCATTTTCAGGCTTGGCTGCGTCAGATACTTTACTGATATCGGGCAGTATGAAAGTCCGCATAACATCTTGGTGCCTCTGCATCTCAGGCACAGAGATGCCGGAATCTTCATGGTCGCTTTCACCTGCACAGTACAATCAGTATCATTGAATATATAATTGATTTGAGATTTCTTTCGAACACAAATCAAAGTAAATAAGTTTTACAATGATCGCGACATAAGGAATACCTCAAGATATGGGGATAAGACTTCCCGGACCTGGGTGATCATGACGTTGAAACTGGATGCAAGGCTGCTGTATGAAATAATGTCAGAATTCCACACTCTCGGAGACGAAGAATACGGCGGACAGGGTACTTTTCAGGAGGCTGTCCTGGTTGGATACATTTACGGGCTGCTGACAGAGAACAGTCTCAGCAAGCTGACCATGGATTCAGAGAACAGGAAAGTGTACAAATTCGGAGGTTACTGTTACATAATCTGGTTTGACGAAGTATACGCCAGAGAAGGTGACCTGGAAGACGAAACCGCAGAATCCTATCCCGATACGTTTGAAGTGCATTTAGAGAATATATCGGAGGAATACGACGACAGTGGCTTTGAAGAAGAGCCTATTATGCTCCCGGTAGCTGTGGAAGGCCCGTACAGCGACGATGACATCAGGGATTTTCTCGCGAACGGCGATCTGTGAACATGCCGTATTTGTGATTATGGATACAAATTATTTTTAGCGTTGCTCGCTTACTTTAATGAGTTGAACAAGGAAGAATTCATAG
>JAJZOM010000092.1 GCA_021811505.1 Thermoplasmata archaeon
TTGGATAAACATCCTTTCAAAAATGATATGGGATTGCATGGCGCGCATAAATCACAGTTATAGATTCATTCAAAGATACCTGCACTTAAGAAATAAATACAATCTCTTTAAATAACATCAATCAATAATGGATTAGTTTTAAACGTGAAATTTCCAAAGTGATACAAAAAATGGCAAAGATAGGAATTATTGGTGGCAGTGGTTTATATGACTTGCTGCAGGATGGTAAATCGGTTGAGGTAAAGACACCTTTCGGGAAACCATCTGAGAATCCTCAGGTGGGAAGCATCCACGGGAAAGAGGTTGTTTTCATTCCAAGACATGGAAAGAAACACCAGTATCCTCCGCATATGGTGAATTACAGGGCTAACATTTGGGCCTTTGAAAGTTTGGGTGTTGAAAGAGTAATTACCCTCAACGCAGTAGGATCGCTGAAGGAGTCTTACAAGCCAGGAGACATAGTTATGCCGGATCAGTTCATTGATTTCACAAGGAGAAGAGATCTCACTTTTTATGACGGACCAGAAGTCTATCATATTTCTGCTGCAGATCCTTTCTGTACCGAGATCAATGAAATATCTTACAATAAGGCTAAAAGTCTTGGCTTCAGGGCCCACCAGGCTGGAACTTATGTATGTATTGAAGGCCCAAGGTTTTCGACCAGGGCAGAATCAAAGATGTTCAGGAATTATGCCGATATCATCGGCATGACCCTTGTACCGGAGATTAACCTCGCGCTGGAGAAATCCATGTGCTATTCAACCATTGCAACCATAACCGATTTTGATGTTTGGGCCGACACGCCTGTCGAAGCATCTGAGGTGATGAAGATAATGAAGGAGAACGAGGAAAAAGTCTCGAAACTGCTTTATGAAATCATCCCGGAAGTTGCCAGAGAAAGGAAGTGCAGCTGCAAGTATCGCTTGGAAAACGCTAAAGCATGAGGTAAATAAATGAAAATAAAATTTTTGGGCGGAGCCGAAGAAGTAGGAAGGCTCGCCGTGAAAATAGAAGAAAAGAACAGCTCGGTAATGGTAGATTATGGAGTGGTGCCAGACAAGCCACCGAAATATCCAATGCCGCCTGAAAAGGTGGACGGACTTTTCCTTACGCACGCTCACCTTGACCACTGCGGTGGTCTGCCAATGTATTACCATTCTCTTGACGCGAAGTTTTACTCTACGATACTGACAGCAAACAGCATCAAGCCGCTCCTTCTGGATTCCCTGAAGATTGCAGGGCTGGAAGGTTATCCACAGATGTTCAACTCCGATGATGTGTCAATGCTCTACGACCACTTCAATGAAGCGGTTTATGGAGAACAGTTTGATCTGGGGGACTTCAGGGTCACTCCGCAATCTGCAGGGCATATCCCGGGTTCAACAATGTGGAAATTCGAGAACTCCCAGAGCGTCATGGTCACTGGTGATATATACACGAGAGATACAATGCTCCTGAACGGCGCAAAACCTACAAAAGCTGACATACTGGTGATCGAAAGCACCTATGCGGGCAAGAACCATGAGGAAAGAGGCCAGGTAATCTCGAGATTGAAATCAAGAATAGCTGAAGTAGTGGACGATGGCGGAAAGGTAATACTCCCTACTTTTGCGGTTGGAAGAACGCAGGAACTCGCAATGATACTTGCCGATACCGGTTATGACATCAGTGTTGATGGAATGGGAAACAGCATAACTGACATCTACATGCACACAAACGGATTTCTGAGGTCGAACAGTGAATTCCTCAAGAACATCAAGAAAACAAGGAAGATCAAGGGATGGAGAATGAGGGAAAGGGCACTTGAAAGTGACATCGTAATAACCACTTCAGGAATGCTGGACGGAGGACCGGTACTGGGATACATAGACAAGCTTCAGAACGATACAAAGAGTGCAATATTTCTGACCGGTTACCAGGTTGAAAACACCAACGGAAGGTCACTTCTCGAGAATGGCACCATGAAAATTGCAGGCGTCAGTGTGAAACCCCAGATGAAGGTGGATTTCTTTGATCTTTCTGCACATGCAGGGCACGATGATCTCATAAGGTTCATAAAGAATGTGGATCCCCAAAAGGTTATACTGTGCCACGGGGAAAAGAGGGAAGAACTGCTGCATGACCTGGATGGTTATGACGTGATGCTCCCGATGAACGGACACGAATTTACGGCATAAAGCCATAAATTCCTCATATTTTAAATCTCTCCAAACGATACAGCAAACAAACATGCCCAGGACAAAAGCAATTTTTTTCGACCTTGATGACACGTTGTTTGACTATACTAACTCCAGGCACACAGCATTTCGGGCGCTGAGAAGGAAATTCATCGAACTTTCAGGTGCATCTATAGAGGACATGGATTCACGGTGGACCAAGTACTGGTACGAACTTCTTCCGTCCGGGGTGATCCGTGATTCTTCTGTAATCATGCACATGAGGAGGGAGAGGCTCAGACTGATCTTCAGGGACTACGGCACTAATCTGAGCGAACAGGAAATGGAATATGTCATGAGGACTTACTCAGAAAATTATGATACCAGCATCTCTCAGGTACCTGGTGCAGGGAACCTTTTAAAGGAAATAAAGGCGAGCGGCATTTCTGTGGGCGTTATAACAAACAATCCACTGGAAGGTCAAAAAAAGAAACTGAAGAAATGCGGGATTGAAGATTACGTCGATATTCTGGTCTGTTCAGGCGAGGTTGGGTGCTCAAAACCTGATCCGAGGATATTCGGTCTTTCCATGGACAGGATCGGAACCAATCCGGAGGAATCTGTAATGATTGGTGATTCGTGGGAATATGATGTCGTTGGAGCAATGAATTCTGGATTAAGGGCTGTATGGTTCAACAGATTTAACCTCAACAGGCCGGAGATATCAGCGGATGTGATAGAAATTAAATCATACATACCGCCTGAGACAGTACTGGAAAAATTAGGAATATAGGGTTTGTCAGCAACAAGGAGCCCCGGTTCATGTATCTATATCGAACCGGAGGTCTGTCTCTGCACCCTGGACACCGACATAATAACAACTGGAAGGAGAAGAAGAACCAGAATGCCCAGTATGCCAAATGAAAGGTTGTATCCGTAGATCAGTGTATATGAGAATACGACAGAGATTAGCGATCCTATGGAAATCTGTATGGAATTGAAGAGTCCAAGACTGAGTGCCCTATACCTGAGAGTCTTTTCTCGGGCAATCACCGCAGAATACTCAAGCGATGAAACCACTACAAAGAGTATTCCAAGGATCACAGTGAACGACCATGTGCCTATGTAACTGAAATAGGGAATGGCCACTATAAATGCACCCACGAAAATAGTCATGTAGGAAGCAGATCTGATCAGGTTTCTAAGCCTGAATGCCCTGACAAACTGTATTCCCAGAACGCCAATAAGAAGTATTGTTGCGCCCAGTACAGCTGATGCAAACGAGCTGAAGCCTATTGAAATGGAATAATTCTTGAGATATTCAGGAAGAAGGTACGATGCAGCCCAGAATCCGGAAAAGGCGATCGCTATGGCCCATGTGCTCCTGTTCCGTATTCTTGTAGTTATATCGGGCACGGACATGGATGTGTATTTTTCAGATTCCGGAACTGCGACGAGTATCAGGACTGCAAAGACTATAGTTATAATTCCCATGATAAGTTCGTCGGCCTGCCATGAATATGACGAGACAATGAATGCGAACCCGATGATGCCTATTCCTCCTCCAACGTTGAAAGCCGCATTGTATATGGTAACAATTTCCGTGACCTTTTCATGGTACAGCTGGCTCAGCACAGCCATCGCGGTGGAAAAGAACAGCGCAGCACCAACTCCATTGGCAGCTCGTAATGCCAGCAGCATATAGTAGTTGGGCGAAAACGGGGCCACGATATCCGAAATTCCCATCACCAGAATACCCAGAAAGGCAGTGGTCTTTGCACCAATTCGAGACGATATTATGCCTGCAGGGACTTGGAAAATACCAGCACCAATGAGGAAAAAAGTGAATATATAGACGGTGGCAGGCAGGGGTATTCCAAATGTTGCCTCGATACGGGTAATAGCGGGCGAAAGATTATACCAGTTTGCAGCGTACACTATCCTCGAAAGAATCAGAATCGTTCCCGCAAATCTTACACTGGATTTTACCATTGGTGAATGAGCCAACAGGAAATGGCTATCGTGAATATAATCAATTAGTAAAGCTACCCCGTTGTTAGATATCCAAACGGTTAATATCAGAGAACTTCAACCATAGGGTTGAGACTTTTACACGCCCAAAATAACTGGAGCATCCGCACACCGGTTTTGAAAAAGGCACCGCGGTTAGAAAATAGCAATATCCCGGAAAGTAATATATCCACAGTTTGTTTAAGGAAATGGTATGTCAGTTACTGAAAAAATATGTTGTATAGATACAGAAGGTTTTGCTACAATATTTCCATCCAGCCGGGAGGCATGAACAAATGCTTTTTAAGATCGCAGATCTGAAGCCAGATTCCTCAAATATTGATCTCATTGTCAAAGTTATATCAATAAACCAGAAGGAAGCCAATACACAGAGGGGACCGACAACTTATTACTACGGGATAATAGGCGACACTTCTGGCACAATTCCTTTCACAGCATGGACAATGACATCATCCGTAAGGGTAAACGACGTTCTAGAACTCAAAAACTGTTCCGTGAAACTCTACAACGATAGGCTGAGACTTTACATAGATGCAAGAACCCAGGTGATTCTCAGGCCGGGTGAAGAAATGGAAGTTAGGAGGACCTACCCACTTCTCAAGATCAGGAACGTCTCTGTGAGAGATCCCTACATCGCCGTTGAAGGAATAGTGAGGGACATCAAGGAAAGATCATACACGGGGAGGGAAAAGTCTGGAACTCTTTATTACGGTTTGTTGGAGGATGAAACCGGAAACATCAGGATCAACTCCTTCGACGTGAAGCTCGAGGAGAACACGGGTTACAGATTCACAGGAGCAAAGGTCAGTGAATATAACAACAGGTTGCGCATATCTGTCAACGACAAAACAGGGATCCAGAAAATAAAGATAGATCCGACACCGGGGCCTGTTTATTACGATATTCATGAGCTCAAATCCCCAATATCTGGTATATTCATCAACGGGTTCATTGTGAACATGGGGGATAAGGGTGGTGCTGTATACAGATGCCAGGAGTGCAGGAAAACTGCAGAGAACGGAAAGTGTCCGGATCATCCGGATGCCCCCGTATACAGGGACTATTTTCTCTATTTTACCATGGAAGACGGGACAGGATACATACAGGGTACCTGCGGGAAATCTGCCCTGATTTCATATAAGAGCGAATGGAACGAATCTGAACTGGACAGGATTGCCTCGGAAGATCAGGGGATGACGGAAGTAAAGAAGGAAATCCTCGGTAAACTTATAACTGCAAAGGGCGAGGTAGTAAACAGCCAGAACGGAATGACCCTGAGAATATCTGAAATGAAACCTCTGGGGCAGAATGAGATAGCGGATCTTTCCAGAAAATATCTTGAGGAGGTCTAGATAAGAATGGAAACGAGGAAGAGAGAAGCCTCAAAGTGGATTACGTCCAGGGAACTTAGGGATTCCACAATCGAGGAGGACAACAGCTCCGATACCAGGGTAAAACCCTTCATAATCACGCCACTTGGCACCAGAGTCAAGAGAATACTTTTTGTCGGCACTGTTAATTCAATATCCGATGAGGAAAATATAACAAAAGTCGTCATTAACGACTTCACGGGGTCGTTCTATCTGTCAATATTCAAGGACACTTTTCCAGAAGACAGGAGGGTCCTGCCCGATCAGTTTGAAAAGGGCGAAAGGCTCCTTGTGGTCGGGCGCCTGAACACATTCAAAACTGAGGATCAGCGAATATTCTACAACGTGAACCCGGAGCTGGCACTGAAGGTTGAGGACGGGAGCATGGATTACTGGAATTCAAGGGCGGTTTATATCGCCCAGAGAAAAGTTCTTGCAATCAGGGAAGCCTCGAAACTTGAGAGTGCCGATGCTTCAAATCTCACAAAACTTGGGTACTCTGAAGAGGAGTCTGAATGTGCTCTGAGGGCTGTGAGACACTACCCGGGCTACAATTACCAGCAGTTCATCGAGAACATCAGGAACAGCCTAACATCGTCATCAAGGGACCAGGAAGTGGAGGAGAAAAAATCCATGATCCTTGATTTCATAAAGAACAACGATAAGGACGGGAAGGGTTGCCTTTACGAGAACATTCTCAACTCCATGAAGGAGAAGGGCATAGATCAGTCCACACTGGATGAGGCATTGAACCTGCTGGGATCATCCGGGGAAATATACGAAGTTTCCCTCAAGAGGTTCAAGGCGTTATGAATGCGGATGACGTATCTGATCTGATGGACAAACTTGAACGGGAGCTCAGGTATTACCGCACGGCAAACGAAAGACTACTGAAGGAATTAAAAAACCTTAACGAGGCAGTTATCTCCAACGAAAAACTGAAGAAGAGGATAGAGGTTGACATGGAGGACTCAAATATTCTGATAGATCTTCTGAGGAGGCTTTTTGATGAGAAGAAATGATGTCGCAGCTCTGAAGGGGATACTCAAGCTTTCAGAGGATGAGGAACAGGAGATCAGCGATCATTCGGAACAATTCAGTGAGATAATAGACAGCATAACAAAGGAGGTAAGGAAGCACTTTGATCTCACTCAAAGGAAACTGGGCCTTATGTCCAGGTATGCAAGCCTCAACTATTCAATATATGATCTCTTCATGTCTGCACATGATAATGCAATAGTCATAGGCGGCCTCAATGCAGAGGCAAAAATTAGGGGAATTGAACTCGGAAAGGACGCAGATGAAAAAATAAAAATCATCATGGACAGGTATCTGATGATTGATCCAACCTACGGTGTCCAGGAACGCGACAGTGTGAAGAGAGTTCAACCCAGGTAATGTAGCGGATCATTCTGCAAGAAGCAATTACACCAGATCACTGATTACAAATAAAGGCGCAATAAATTTTGAGGAAACCTGAAAAGAATTACATCCGATCAGTCAGATATGCAAAAATAATGTCATATATGGATTGCATAACGATAGCATGACAATAGGTCCGGAAGAGATCACGAAACTCCTGAAGATGGATGGTTTCCTCAAAAACTTCACCATAGAGGTCAAGGAAGCCTCAAACGGGAGATTTGTGATAGAAATGCCGCTTGAGGAGAAGGTTATGAGGATAGGCGGCATAATGAACGGTGGTGCAATAATGGCTCTTTGCGATCTTGTTGGAGGTCTTTCAATCCTGACCAAAGATGACGTGATGAACCAGGTGACAATCAATATTGATGTTAATTTCCTCAGGCCTATCGCCAAGGGGCCGGTTAGGGCGGTCGGAGAAAGTGTTCGCATTGGGAAGACAATAGGTTACTCCGAGATGGTGATATATGACGGCAATGGAGAAGAATGTGCAAAGGGATCGGGAAACTGGTTCCTTTTCAGGTAGGAGAACAT
>JAJZOM010000057.1 GCA_021811505.1 Thermoplasmata archaeon
TGTTGTTGTACCAGAACATGATACGGTCAAAAGGGGCATCGTACCAAAATGGCAGGAGCAGGAACCATGAAGAACCTCTTTCAACTATCTACATGGACTATCACCAATCAGCTATGGATCACCCATATGCAGTTGTGTGTGTGGACATGGCGACAAAAAAAATCCTATCAATAATCGAATCCAGGAAAATCACAAAGGAGGCCCTGCAGTCGCTTGTTGATTCAATATCTGAATTCACAAACCACACCACATTGAAGATTCAAAATCTCTACCTGAGGAGTGGAATACTCAGCATTCTATATGGGGCAACTGACCTGAGGTACTACATGAAGAAAAAAGGAGTGGTGAACGTAGAAGCTGACAAGCATGGGAATAGAGTTCATCTCGCACTTTCAAGACTCTGGCAAAACTACGATAAGTTCAGATGGACATTTGGAAGCCCCGACAGTTTCATGTTCTGGTACAACAACAGACCCGTGATTAGTAAGATGGACAACCAGGTAACAACTCCAAACGAAATTATGGAGAGATATCTGACGGATCAGCAAAGTTACCCGATTGCCAGTGAGCAGTCATGAAGCTGCATTACCTACCTGGGACCGGATCGCCGGTCCCCATCCGATAAAAAAAGGGGATGATTGTATGATATTTGCACCGTAAAACGCAGTTTGCTGTTTTAACCGGCATTTACGCACAAGGTTGTCGAATAAGTTACTAAAGTAAAGTTGAATTTAGTGAAGTATACTTCACAATTTAAGACTTTTCAAGTTAAGAAAGCGAACTAAATTTTTTCATAACCGCACGATGCTGTAAATATGGAAAATGGCAAGATAACCTTTTACGAGGCACTTATGCAAGGACTTTCCTCAGCCGGTCCAGTATTGAATCTCGTCGCACTATTTCCCATAGTCTTGGGCATCATGGGGCACTGGTCATTTCTGGCTCTTATGTTATCAACATTAGTAGGAGCTTTTACTGTTTTTACTGGGTATTCCTTTTCAAGAGTTATGTCAACGAATGGCGGGTACTACAGTTACGTAGGACGCACGTTCGGAAAAGGTGCAGGAATATTCACGGCGATTCTTTATCTAACATACAGCTTCATGGCGTTTCCTTCAATAGTTCTCTTTTTGAATTTCTTTGTGGACACCTTTGTCCCTGCACATCTTTCTGGGAATCTATTCTTTAATGTTGGCTTCTCATCAGTAATTTCACTCTACCTTATCCTCATAGTTTTTCGTGGCTTGAGAATAACTATGCGTTACATCTTAGTTTCTGGTATCATAGAAATTGGTTTTATTATTGGCTTATCTGTATTCATGGCATTAAGTGGAACTCCACACAACGTACTGAAATACAGCTTTTCCAGCAATTCACTGTTTTCTGCACTTCCTTTTGGTATTCTGGCTTTTGCCGGCATAGGGTCATCCATATTCCTGTCGGAAAACACAAAGGACTGGAAACGCAATACACACAGATCGGTCTTATACGCGTATCTCCTGCTTTCAGCCCTCATGCTTGCACCGGTCTTTATTATCTCAGTATTTTTTTCTTCAGCAGGTATTGCCGCCTTCACTGTGAATCCTTTAAGTTTGTTCTACGGGTTGCCGTCATCACTGGGTCTATTTGGGGAATTACTTTTCTCTGTAATTGCCATAAACAGTGCCCTCAATCTCTCAGCTGCTTATCTGAATGCTTTCAGAAATTCGTTCACAAAAGTTCTGGAAGATGGAATCATTATTGCAGTGAAGGGTACAAGAACAACCCTGCGCATGGTGGCCGTAACAATAATGGTGATAACAATAACACTTTCTGCCATTGCAAATTTGACGCAGGATTTGTATTACTATTTCATCGTAGTTACCGGAATAGTCAGCATATTGTTTCTGACAGTTCACACGATTTCAAACTTTGCCCTTATCAGATATCTGAAGTCGGCGGGATCTTACCTGTCAATGCCCATTCCAATGGTATCAATCCTGTCGTTCGTGTTTATAATCTTTGAAAGCATAATACTATCGAATTCTGTCGCACACACATCCGCAGTTATAAGCATCATGCTGATATTCATCGCTTTCTGCATCGTTTTGTTTGTGCGGGTACGAACAGGAAAATATTACTCTGATATCAACTTTAATGTGGAAATGTAATGATCTCCTATCGAAGCTGATGCAGAAGGGCCATGTAATCCTCTCCTGTATTTACATTATAGATCATATTTTCATTACAATCATAATTTTCGTGACTCAATACTTCCCCTGCCCCCGGTAATTTCCGATAAATGCTGATCCCTAGCGGCATGGAATTATGGATTAGTGTAACCAGGTCCGCCGGCGAGGAGGTGAAAAAATCAATAAATTTGCTTAACACTCGGGCGTCACCGAGAAATATGTCACCCGGCAGAACAAGGCAGGGGAATTTATTTATGGATGTAAGACAGGTTCGCACCGCTTCTACAAAGTTATTTCCTGGCTCCATGAGAAGTTTATATTCTTTTTTCCTGGAAACTTCCACAACTGTGGGACTATTATTGCTTGAACAAACAAAGATATTCCCAGAAAATTCTGACACCTGCGACATGAGTCTTTCGAGTAGTGTTTCGCCTTTAACTTCAACGAGGGTCTTATCAGGTCTTCCAAATCTCGTCCCTTTTCCGCCTGCCATAATTATTACACTTTTCAGTATCGTCGAAGGTCCTCCCTGCATCTTCTCTAAGTACCACACTCTTTGCCATAATATTTATGTATTGGGGGATAATGAGGCAATTAGTCAGTTCGGGGAGCTTCGTATGAGGCTGAGAGGATCAAATGATCGACCCTTAGAACCTGATCCAGGTAATGCTGGCGGAGGGAATGAAATGTGTATAACAAGCGTTTTTCGTAGAGTTATCGTGTTAGCAATTTGGATTAGCAGCAGATTATTTGCTGGAGGTGTATTTATTGCATTCCAGTAAACAAAGATCAATTTTGGTTTCGACCACTTCAAGTTTCTTTATGTGGGGAATTATAGCAACAATAGGGCCGCTTTCTCTCTCATTCCCTTTCCTGAGCAGCGTTTCACTACAGACAAAGACACTGGTTCTCGCCATCGGTCCGATTGTCATAATGCTAGGGAATCTCATAATGGGGATTATGGCGGATAAGATTGGCAGGAAAAGAGTGTTTATTGCCACCATGATTTCTTACGGTTTTGGGATAATTTTCCTGGTTTTCGCTTCCAATCTTATCCTTCTCCTTATCGGGTTAATCCTCTCCGAATTCGGAGTCGGAGGCGAGGAACCGTCCGGGCTTTCACTGATTTCAGAGGATTTCTCATTCGCTGAAAGATCCAAGCTCCTGACGTTCGTTGCAAATTTCAATAACATAGGTTCTGCATTCATGTCCGGAATATTCCTGATAGAAGCTACACTTGAATCGCGCCTGAGTCCAGTGCTGAACCATATTTTCATTGGAATGTCCGGTTCTGGAGATCTCTCCTTCAGGTTCATTCTTCTTGTATCTGCTACAATACTGGTCTTTCTCATGATATATTCACGGATTTTGCTTCCTGAGTCGTACAGATGGCTTCGGGTTATGGGCAAGGAAAACGAGGCGGAACAGGAGAAATCAAAACTTATTATCCAGGGGAAGGAAGAATATGTTAAACAGCCTTCTTATCTGTTCAGTGTGGCTATACTAATGGTGATGGGTGTATCACAGTACCTGACATTTGGCCTGATGGCGTACATAATAGGCCCTTATAATTTTCCGAACAATTATCCAGTCCTCATCTTTGTTGCCCTTCTAGGTGCATCGGTGGCTGGTTTTGCAGCCATGTTCCTGATTAACAGGGGAAGGAGAAATTTCACGTTGTTATCATTTCTGGGCGGCGCAATATCGATGGTAGTTATTCTTGCATTCAACACAATGTTAGCCAATATGGTGGTATTCCTCCCACTTCTATTCGTCAACATGATATTCAGCGAATTTGCATGGGCATCCAGAACAACGCTCGAACCGGAACTTGTTCCTACAAGAATAAGATCGACTTCAATAGGAATCATTCGGCTGGCTCCAATGGCAGCTTACGTCATATCTGTTTACCTAACCGCTATGCTGGGCATCTTCGATTTCATTCTTCTCAATCTTGGCCTCTGGGTCATTGGGTTTATCGCTGCACTGATCTGGTACATAGTCGGCATAGAGACCAGAAATGTGAATATTGATTATGGAAAGGAACCTTCATAATCACGAAAGCGGTCTAGCGTAATCCGATTAAACGAATAGCATAAGAGTCAGTAAAATCAGCAAGAATACTGGGCGGATAAATTCTCCGATAAAGCCCAGTATGTCTCCATTCAAGCCTCCAAAAATTTTGATCAGACGATTTTTTACAATGAGAAGAACGATTAGTGAAAAAAAAGCTGTTATGATAATCATTCGATTAAAGAACAGACTCACCAGTATCAGGATTCCAAAATTAATTACGTAGGGAATACCTCCAGCATCAGCTGACATTGTTTTAAACTTCGTGAAAAGACCAGCCTGAAAGAGGCCGGGTGCATTTCTCACCATGATTGGGTAGGATGATTTTACCAGAATCTCTGCAGATAAAATGGCGGAAAAACCAATGATCTGTGAATAAGCAGTCAAGGAACTGAAGGTAAGCAGATATATTACAAAAGCAGAGCCAAATCCACCCGCCCCCAGATAGTGATCCTTGAGTATCTCAAGTCTCCTCTCCGGTGATCCGCGAAACATGAGTGCATCTCCGGTGTCAAGCACTCCGTCCATGTGGTTAAACCCTGTTATGATAAGTATTGAACTGAGTGCAATCGAGGCAGCGATAATGTGCCCGAGATAGGGTAAAGTGAAAAAGAAGACAAGTCCCGAGATCACGCCGGTAATTAAGCCCACCACTCCTAGGTAATATATCATACTGGAGTTGAATTCATAACATCGACACGGTATGGTGGTGAAGAACGAAAGCGCACATCGGAATCCTTTTTTTCCAGTATACGACACTTATATTTCCTGCTGATATAGATGTATTCTCCGTTAAATTGTCTTTCGGAATGTCACAGCTAATTATTCTTGTAAACAGACAGAAAAAAATTGCCTTTGAAGTTACTAATTTATTGATCTGTTGAGGGATGGAACGAATGCACGACATTTCACAGCTTATTTCCAACATTTTTAGAAATTCTATGGACAAACCAAACTTTTTTAATGATCTTTCTTTAGCTATAATAAAATGAGTAAAAGGCTAAGGTTGTTAGTTATCTTGGCTGTTGCGTTTATGATCATAATTTCAACAGCGATATATTTGCAATTATCTACGAATAGGTTGGAAGTTGTGAATGTTTATGTAACTACGGCAAATGATACTATCAAGCAAGGTGAAGCACTCCCAATAAACATGAGCATAGTTATTTCAAACGCATCTGGGGGTTTCAACATCGATGGAAGTACTTACCTGAAAGGACTCTTTGTGTATTATGAAGGCGTGAATCCTAGTGAAATTAGCACTACCGCTCCTTCTCCGTTTCATGGCATCGCAAAATACAATATCTCTTCCAATGAAAAACATGTCAATACTGAATGGAATTCAACAGTATTGGACTCTCCTGGTTCTTATTCACTCGCTCCTGCTGGGTATTACCTGATTATGGAGGGGAGCAATGTTATTCACGGGTCTCCTAATTTAGTTGTGCATTATCATTTGCCTGTAAACCCTATCGCGGTTTACGGCATTTATGGTAATATTTCCACAAACTCAACTGGTGCTTCTATATCTGCGTCCATATTTGGGCATACCTCTAATTCGACGGTAAAAGTAGCTGTGGATGTTAAGAACTCAACAGGCTCACTCCCGAGATACTCTTATTACAACTTTAGTGGAAATGCCCCCTTAACTGAAAATTTCAAGTTTATCAATGGGACAGCTCAAAACAGCTACGAAACAGAAATCTCCATAGTAACAAAGGTAGGAACAATATTCTATCAGGAAAACTTCGGAGTGCAAACCTGAATCTTATGGAATCTAGATGAACATCAAAAAATTACGGGTTGAGTCGAAAACAATTACACTGCAACAGTTGGGTATTGTTCGGAAGTCCCGTCTACTTCGCGCGATCTAACTGCTGTTAAAAATTGGTTTTTTTAATCAATGGCGGGTTCGAAAGTGGATGTGGCCTAAGTACTAAAGAATGTGAACCTTGATAATAAAAAGAAGCATGAGGAAGTGTTACAATTTATGATGTACTAATGGTTATGTTTTAAAGCTGATTGGAATTACTTATTCCATTGCACTACGGCACTAACTCACATGGAGGAAATATCTGGAATTTTTCGAGGAAACACGGAATAGATCCTTTGTCAGTGCTTGACTACAGTTCAAACCTCAATGACTTCAACCCTGTAACAATGGATGAAATCAAACTAAAGGAGAGTTGGTACAGAGCTTACCCGGACACTGATCTTTCACATTATGTCACAAGACTCTCCGAATGGTCTCAAATGTCACCAGAACAAATACTTCTGGGCCCTGGACTGACGTATCTTATATATAGGATATGTCAGTTGAATCGCGGAAAAAAGGCACTTATAATAGAACCTTGTTTTTCTGAATACGAGCGTGCTGCCAGGTCATCCGAGATGACAGTGGATACGATTCAGAGTATTGATTTACAGGGAATGAGCGAGAAAATCGCACAACGCAATTTCGATTTGCTGTTTGTAGCGAGCCCTTCAAATCCAGTAGGCACATCGATTCCCCCAAACGAACTGATTGAAATAATAGATTATGCAAGAAAAAAAGGGGCAACAGTATTCATCGATGAAGCATTTGTGGACTTTTCAGAACAATACCAGAGAAACTTTCCGTCGAAGATATTGGGAGATTATGAAAATGTTATTTTCGGGCGATCACTTACAAAGCTATTTGGAATGGCATCTGTGAGGATGGGCTATCTTATGTCAGCGAAGCGGAACACGGAACTCATATCCATGTTAATGGAACCGTGGGCACTGGGGCAATTCGCAGCGGAAATAATTTCGACAATGGACTATAACAGGTTTAAAGACTTACCTTCACAGACAAGCCAGGAAAGGAGATTCCTGATAACAGGCGTTGAAAATCTGAGATTAAAAATTCTGGGCACTCCCTCTGCAAATTATTTTGTGTTTTCGTTTCCCGGAGACACCGATGTATCACGCGTCGTTGAGGAACTGGGGGAATCCGGTATAATGATCAAGGAACTCGGCGATTTCATGAATGATGGGAAGAGGTATGCCAGAATTTCAGTAAAAAATAGGGCTAACAACACAATATTCCTTAAAGCTCTGGAAAAGGCAATGACAACGGGAAGAAAGTTATGATAGTCCGTAAATCCGAGGTTCTTGGAAATCATCATCTGAACTTAGGTGATTCCGGATGATCCTGGAAGTACCCATTGTTTTTGTAGTTTTTACTGTGATTCTTTCTCTCAAC
>JAJZOM010000178.1 GCA_021811505.1 Thermoplasmata archaeon
ATTCTTACCGAAAAATATCGCAGACTTGGTATATCCGCTGTCGGCAATATTCATTCTCCTGTTGTTCCTGTTCAACCTGCTGGTACTTTCCCATGCAGTCAACGTAAACCGTTTTACCGCTATCTTCGTAATACCTCTGACTGTTGAGACAATGATCACACTCTCTATAGCCATGAGCATCGCTGCAGCAATCGAAGGAGTATTCTCAACGAGCCTGGCGAAAACAATAGCGGCACTGTCGTTTTCGCTGTTGCCCCTCATGGATCAGGTATTTGTACTGTATCTTGTCAACGTGTTTGGATACACTTATCTTCATGCCTACTTTGAGGCGTACACGATGCAGGAGGTATCTCTTATTGCCCTTGTATTTACGGGTTCGACAAATATATTCGGGGCCAGATTCCCACCTCCCCTGGCAGCTTATTCATTTCCAATTGATCCAGTGATGCTTGTTTCAATGATCATATCCATAATAGGGGTTCTTTCGTACTTTGTGATCGTCAAGGAAAAGAAACTGCGATCAGAAGTTATTTCGGGACTGTCCTCAGCAGTTTTCACAGGAGGAATTATCGGTCTCATCGTCTTCTATGCCGTACGAATCACTTCTTCCTCCGGGCTTGAACTGCTGGTGGCCGCCATAGCACTGGTGGTTACAATGGCATATGCCTCGAGAAGTTCACCCGACAGGCTAAATAAAAAGAGAAACAAGAGGAAAATAAAGGATGACTGGTAGTTTTAATTATTGCTTAACAATTATTGGTGTGTGTCATCCTTATTCATTCACGACGCCATAATTGTAACTCAGAACTCCGCCAGAGAGGTTTTACGTGGAAACATTCTTGTTCGAGACGGGAAAATAGAATCTGTGGGAAAAGAACACATGGATGCTGATTCCACGGTAGAGGCAGGAGGAAAGATAGCAATTCCTGGGCTCATAAATACTCATTGCCATGTGGCCATGACACATCTCAGGGGGAAGCTGGATGATATCTCACTGGAAAAATTTCTTGAACGCACTTTCAAGCTTGATTCCGAAAGGAGCAACGCAGGAATCTACAACTCTTCGCTCCTAGGAATGTACGAAATGCTGGATTCCGGAATCACCTCTTTCGTTGATCTTTATTACTCGGAAGAAGTGATAGCAAAGGCAGTCAGGGAGTCCGGAATTCGTGGCTTCCTCTCCTGGGTCACTCTTGATGAAGATAAAACAACACAGAAAGGTTCCCCGTTGAAGAATGCCGAGAGATTCATTTCCAATTTCAGGAATGATGAACTGGTTATTCCTTCAGTTGGAATCCAGGGAGTTTATGCGGCCGGGGATGAGGTATATCTTGGTGCAAAAGAGCTTGCGGAGAAAAAAGATACCATCATACATGGCCATCTTGCCGAGACAAGGGAAGAAGTGTATAATTTCCTTAACCAGCATAACGGGGTGAGGCCAACCGAGCATCTGGAGAAGATCGGTTTCCTGAATCCTCGATTCCTGGCTGCACACGGCGTCTGGAACACGTTGCACGAAGTCAGACTTATGGGGAAGAATGGGGTTAAACTGTCATGGAATCCTGTGAGCAACGCGAAACTGGGTATAGGTGGTATGGCTCCAGTACCAGAATATCTTGCCAATGGGGTTTCCGTAAGTATAGGATCCGACAGTTGCGGAAGCAACAACACTCAGGACGTTTTTCAGGGAATGAAATTCGGTTCCATATGGGTAAAAAGCGACAGATGGAACCCGGCAATAACAAACGCTCAGGCAATATTGGATATGGCTACTGTAAACGCAGCGGCATCTCTCAACAGGCCAGATCTAGGATCGCTGGAGCCAGGGAAATCGGCAGACATTGTTCTTCTGGATACTAGAACTCCAAGACTAATGCTTACGGACGAAATCACTGCTGTATCAAATATCGTTTATTCAGCCGATGCCTCGTGTGTCTCGGACGTTATTGTCAACGGGAGATTGATCAAATCTGATGGCCATCTGGCGAAATTCAATAGCAAAGATTTTCAGGATGCGGAGTTCGTTTAATTTCAAACTTGAAAAGTTTACTATCTTTTTTTCATAGAAAATATATAATGAGTGAAATCATTAGGGTGAGACAGATATGAGTTGGCAGGAAGCCGAAGTTAGGGAACTTAAAGTTGGTAGATACATGCTTGTAGACGATGCACCATGCAAGTTAGTCGAAATTACAATGTCTAAACCAGGCAAACATGGAGAGGCTAAAGCCCGTATTGTCGCAATTGGTGTATTTGACGGTCAGAAAAGGAGCGTCGTTTTTCCGGTAAAACACAAAGTTAAGGTTCCAATTATTGAAAAGAAGAATGCCCAGGTTCTTTCGTTAGCCAATAAGGAAGTACAGTTAATGGATTCTGAGACTTTCGAGACTTTCGTTGTACAGGTTGATCAGGAAGAGGTGGCCAGGATCAAGCCGGGTACGGAGGTGTCATATTGGGAAGCGATGGGCGTCAGGAAAATAATGTTTCAGAACTGACTAACCTTTTCTCTCTCAGGAAGATTGCGGACGCGACTTCCGGGTTTGACGAATCCAGGTACGTGATTTTCGGCGTCCCTTTTGATGGTACATCAAGCTTCAGACGAGGTTCAAGACTTGCTCCTGATACAATAAGGCTGGCTTACGATAACCTTGAATCTTACGAGTTCCATTACGGGGTGAATTTCAGCGATATACCGATCTGTGATCTGGGAAATCTGTCTGTGGGAGAGGATGTTTCCGAGGTCATTGATGATATTGAAATTGCTTCAAGAGCTATAGTTTCTCGCGGAAAGATCCCGATTATGCTTGGAGGCGAACATTCGCTTACTGTTGGGGTAGTAAGAAACTTCAGTGACTGCTCCATGATCATAATTGACGCCCATTCCGATTTCCGGGAGGAGTACATGGGAAACAGGTTCAATCATGCATGCATAACGAGACGGTCGCTGGACATTCTCGGGCCAGGCAGGATAGTTTCACTGGGCACTAGATCAGTATCAATGGAAGAACGAGAATCACTCCAGTGGAAAGACGTGAGATTTGTCAGTGCTAACGAAGTAAGGGAAAAGGGCATAGATAAAGTGATAAATGAACTGGACAGTCTTGGAATGCAGAAGATATATTTTTCCATAGACATGGACGGCATTGATCCCTCCGAAGCACCGGGCGTTGGAACTCCAGAGCCTTACGGGATTCATGCTACCGATGTAAGGGCCTTAATCAATCACTTTGCAAAAAAAATCGTGGGCTTTGATATAGTTGAGATGACTCCAGTGTATGACAACGGCAACACCTCCATGTTAGCTGCGAAATTGGTCCAGGACTTCATTGGAAGCAAAGAGAAACCTCGTTAAATTCAAAATTACTCTATTATACACGCATTCAGTGATTATACATCGTGGCGTCTTTCCACGATGTTAAAAAAATTATAGACCCAGTTTGCCGGCCAGTTCTTTTCCCTTTGCGATTTCAATGTGGCACGGTGTAGGGAGTTTTATAGATGCCTTATGCAGGGCATTTCTCAAAATAATTGCTTTGTCTGGCGTGGTTTTTCCAACCATTATGATATCATTGGCCTTTATTCTCGCCGCAGTGCCTACAGGTCTTCCAAAGGCAGCTCTCATACCGCTGGAAATTCTATCTGCACCAGCCCCTGTTGCCATTTTGTGCTCCCTGAGGACCTGATGAGGATAAGGTCTTATTTGAAGATAGTAATTATCCGGACTTGACCCTTCAAGCATTTTCCTGTTAACAGATACCCTGGCAGCTTCAAGAGCCACATGCCTGACCTGGCAGGATTCGTTAGCTATCAGCCGTAATTCAATCTCAAAATCTCGTTTCTGATTTCCCTGAACGAACGTGGTAATCTTAGGATAGGGGACTCCTCCCATGAACTCTCTTCTAGTATAGGCGGGTCCTGAAATTTTTGTGTACATTCTTGCCGGTTTTGTAACCATGGAAATTCCATTCGAGAGCCATTATGAATATAAAAACTAAACGTTAGTGCTAGTTCAGTCGAAATTGCGGGGTTGCAATTATTGGTCAATACCAACTTTACCCGTATTCTTAATTTATAGCATTACTATAAACATTATATTTATGGTAACAATTTCCTGATATGGAAAAAAAGAAGCTCATAGACGTTACGCACATATCATCAAGAGGATCGTCCTTTCGAATCACGCTACCCAGAAGGGTAATCAATAGACTTAACCTCACGGAAGACGACATAATCGCCTTTTATGATGACGACGGTGTAAAGATCGATAAAATTCAATGATCCAATTCATATTACGGGCCGGATGTTATCAATAATTCGTTCGGATTGCAAAACCAATGAGAAGTAAAAAGCTTTGGTGAATCCCTCAGTCTGTTATGAATAGAAATCCAAGAAGCATTCAGGTTTTGTTAACCCTTCTAAATTCTATGGATATATTCATCTCTCCGGTGGCGTCTTTTTCAAGCTCTTTTCCACATCTTGCACACTTCAGACCCATGTCGTCCTTCACGTGAAAAACGGTATGTCCACAGTCAGAGCAGTTACTTCTGATGAATGGTTCCATTCTTGGTATCTTTCTCTTCTTCACTTTCTCAGGTTCAATATTTTGGTGATCCTGACTGGGGAGATATTTGGGCAGACTCATTCCAATCTGTACAGCAGAATACATTCCCAGGAAACCCAGGTAAAATAAGAATATTGGCAGAATATTGCTTAAGATTGCATTTCCGGATATTAGTGTGGCTGTCACATTTGTAATTGAGACGGTGAAGTTAGTAAGAAATGCCTTTAAAAAACCGAACCGGACAAAAATGAAGTTAAGCATAAAAAATGTGACAAAATCTGATAAGAAATTAAGAACGGGACCACCAACAATCAGGCTCACAGTAGCTGAGATCACGCCTGATATAAGGAAAGTTTCTCTAATACCAACCTCAGGAGAAAGAACAGTTTTTCTATTCAGTTTACCAGTGAATAGCAGAAGTAACAGGATGGCTACTGTAATTGGTAAAAGCTGGAAGATAAAACTCTGGAAAAAAGTTTCGAATACAAAAACAAAGTTCTGAATTGCGACAGGTTCGTTAAAAGGGAATCCGGTGCCAAATGTCGGGACAAAATATGCAATAATCTCCGTGAGAATGATCTGAACAAGTATGAAAATCATCAGGTAATGAAAATATTCCATGTTTTTTGTTTCCTGAAATCCAATTGAGATGTTCTGCCTGTGAACAAACAACGAAAAGATGGAAACCAGGAGTGTGAGTAGTGTTAATGCAATGAAAAGATAAAATAGATCGGGAGTGAGGGAGAACCCGGGGATACCGGTAAGCTGAGAGCCCAGGGCAATAGCTGAATTCATTGCATCCAAAGTTCCTGGAATAAGGTATGCAAACGTGATCAGCGACATTGTGATCAAAGCAATTCCAGAATAGCGTATTATCCGGTCTCCGGTGAGAACATTCTTTCCATTATCAGTCATTTGCTGGGCTCCATTAATCTACTTCAGGGTAATGTTAATCCTTCTGCTGATCTTACCCTTTACGAGGTTTGTCTTATACTCGACAAGTCCTATTTCTCTTGTGTTCTTAACGTTAGTTCCAAACTCCATCTGGTCAGGAATACCATCAATCTTCAATACACGGATCTGGTCAAAATCAGGCACCCTTCCCTTGCAGATTTTCATCATCTGTTCTTCCTTGAGAAACTCATCCCGGGGCGTGTTCGTGAATTTTACCTCTTTACTTTCCTGAGCCATCTTATTTACAACTCTGAAGAGTTCGTCCACATTTTCCTGGGTTATCTCGTCCATTTCGAGATCGAACCATGCCTGGTCGTCATAGGTCTGGTTGATTCTGGTTGTCGATCCGAACAGTTGGAACGCCACACCGCTGATCATCTTTAGCGCAGTCCTGAATCTCATGTGTAAATATCGCACGTCCCAGTCGATGATTTGCTGAACTTTTTTTCCATCTATGTCATCCGGGAATGTATCGTGCGACATGAGATGAACACTGTCACCGTCAGACCATGCATCAACAATAGTATATTCTTTGCCGTCGATTTTAACTTTCCCGCGGTCATTAGGTTGTCCTTCTCCTGTTGGATAGAATATTGATTGATCAATGACTAAATCCGTAAATTCGTGCCACAACGCAGTGCTTTCACACTCTTTCTGGTACTGGTCGTCGAGATAAAGAAGCTTTGTTTCCATCTGTTCTTGAATGCTCTGCCGTATTTATTTTTGATTACGCTTCCAGTCAAGGTTACAGAAAACGAAAAAAGGTATCCATAGGGAAATAACTATAAGATTAGATGTAACATACACGCTTTGTGGTTACGGACGAACTCAGCTATCTTTATGGGTTGGCTAGGGAAGGTATAAAACTTGACTTATCTGTTATGAGGGAATTCTCAGGCATTCTGGGGAATCCTGAACAGAAATTCCGGGTATTCCATGTTGCCGGTACAAATGGTAAAGGTTCGACTTCCGCTTATATATATAACATTTTAATGAAGAAATACTCGAGCGGTCTCTACACCTCTCCACACCTGATCAAATTCAATGAACGAATACTCATGAACAGGGAACTGATAAAAGATCAGGAAATAGAAGATTTCGTCGCAAAAAACAGGTCTGTTATGACTTCAATGGCGGAATCAAACAGGAATCCAACTTTTTTCGAGACCACAACTATGCTTGCATTTACACATTTTGCTGATAGTGGTGCCCAGTATGCAAGCATTGAAGTTGGACTTGGAGGCAGGCTGGATGCAACAAACATAGTGAACCCCGAAGTCAGCATCATAACGCAGATAGGATACGAACATTTCGATAAACTGGGTTGTTCTCTGACTTCGATAGCTATGGAGAAGGGCGGCATAATTAAACCAGATGTCCCGGTAGTCCTCGGAGACACAAAACCGGAAGTCGTAAATACAATCCGCAAACTTGCAGAAGTGAGGCAGTCAAAATTCATTCACGTACCTGCGAACTGTGAAATCACTGACCTGTCCAGTGATCTGGCAGGAACATCTTTCGTCTTGAAGACTCCAAAAAAGGAGTACAAGCTCAAGACATCATTGATCGGCAATTTCCAGCCTAGAAATGCGGCAGCTGCAGTTCTCGCATTAGAGAATTCCAGTGCGGACAAAATAATGAAACGTGACATTGAAACTGGAATCAAGAACACTCGCTGGCCTGGCAGAATGGAAATTATTCGAAACGATCCAAAGGTAATGGTAGATTGCGCCCATAATCCCCCTGCGGCTAACGCTTTGAAGAATTCGCTGAGCGAATATAATTTCCCGAATCCGTTGCTTGTCATCGGGATACTTTCTGACAAGGATTCTTATTCTTACCTCCACGCCATAAGGGGTATTTCTGACAGAGTGATATTTACTTCACCAAATGAGCCGTTGAGGGCTATACCGCCTGAGAAACTGGCATCCATGTCGTCTGGAC
>JAJZOM010000059.1 GCA_021811505.1 Thermoplasmata archaeon
CAGTTTCATTATTAAATAATGGTATTCGTTTCGCCATATCCTCAGTCGCCTCCGTTAAACTCTGACACGTATTCCTTCGCTTTTGCCCAATGCATGGGAAATCGTTTTTGCATTTCATGTATTACTCTTGAGGGTTCCACTTTAAAGCCATCGGGAAGCTCGTAATAGGCATTAAGACCCCTGAAGAGACGCACAAGCCCATGAGTGCGGAAATAGGAAACCATCATTGCAGATGATCGTGAACGTCTCATTTAATCCCTCCTTGGGAGCTTGGCCCTTAGCTTTTGCAGGAACTTGTCCTGGCGTTCCCATTGGGGTACGAGGACTTCAGGTTCCCGGAACTCAATGGTCTGGTGCAGGTGGCCTGTGCTTTCCCTATGCAACTGGATCACTTCGCCGATTGTCATTGGATGATCCGCAAGATCGGACGGGATATATTCAACTTCCATGGTACAGTCGGCGCACTTGATGGTGGTGATGAAGGAGGAAAGGGGATCGATCATAGTCTCACCGGCTCCTTCGTCATCTGTCTCTTGATGCTGTCCGTATCAACGTGTATACGCACTATCTGGTCGAAGAACGGCATAAGCTGATTTACAATTGCATGCGTGTTCTTCTCCTCTTCCCGGAGGATATCAATGATTGTATGAAGGTCCTCGGAGATCATCATGAGGATTTCCTTCTCAGAAAGAGGGCGGTAATCGGAATCCCGCCTCTCTTTCATCATTTCCTCTACTTCAGATTGAGTGAGTTTATTGCTCTGCATCTATGACAGCCTCCGGCATTTCCTCGTAGGATGTTGCGCCGTAGTGCGTGAATGCTCTCAATGCCCTGCCTTTTGCCCTTGTCTGTGCCATTTCCCTTGCAAAAGGAACCATGGTGGACATCTTGATATTTGACTTGTTGGCCTGGCCTATTCCGTTTGTCGGCTTCGTGAGTTTCTCAAATGCCATCTTCTGCATTTCAGCGGGGAGCTTTGCTATTGCCTCGATCTCCTTCGGGCCGATCTTGGGATAGACCTTTGCTTCTGCAACCCATGTTTCGTTTTCGGAATCATAGTGATCGGATATCTCTATTCTTCCAACGCCCTGCTTTCCTGTGATGAACTCTAGTCCTGCGACCTTTATGTACATCTGATCTCCGAGCTTGACAAAGAACATATTCGCCAGGACATCGGGAATTCCCAATGTCCTTGCAAGTGATGTCTGAGATCCGGGGATCACTGACATGGTTTTCTTTTTTGCTATCGCTTCCTCACGGGTCTGTGGCATAGAGCCAGCAGACTCATTCTGTAGTTCGGTTTGCGAGACCATAATATGATAACAACAACTTGAATATAAATGTTGTGTTAGTTGCACATATTGTGCAATGTATGCAAAGATATATAAGCAAGAACCGGTTATCTATTTACAATGACTAAGCGGCTTAATATTCCCGTTGAGGATTCATTGTTTGAGCGCCTGGAAAGACTTCCGGGCCCGATGACCGAGAAGGTCAGGGCTGCGCTCGAAGCTTGGATTCCATGCGAGGAGAAAAGACTTCTGGAAGAACTAAAAAAAGAGCCAGCCATAATGAATGAAAATAATAGGTCTCGCAAACCGGCTACTGTCACTCAGTATGGAGGCTCTACATGATCATTAATTCGGACTATTTAAAACATGAGGAAGAAAATGTCCGAAATGTAGCTATTGAGACATGTAGCTACCCGAAAGACATTCGAAAAGGCGAACAATGCTGTATAACAACAGTTAACCAGCGAAGCCCTATTTTTCGGGTTTTGCCAGCAAATACCATACCCAATAGAAATGTTATACAGCGTCGGAAGCTGTCGCACGAATCGCTAAAAAGAGACTCGTATATTTTCAGAATTATAGAATTGGCACTTAATGAAAGCGACTATTATAATTCTGCATGGACGCGAAGGGGGGTGGGGGCGTGATGGATAACCCGCGCTTCGCCGCGGATAACAAATTTGGAAGCTATTGGGAAAAGCTCGCAATAAGACAGCTTCGTATCGCTGCGCCGACAGTGACTTTTTCAGGAAACAACATGGAGCTTCAGAGAAAAGGCATCGATGGACTTATACAATTAAACACGGTGGCGCTGGAAGTGAAGACACGTCGTTCCCATTGCTGTGAGGATATTCTTTTTGAGATAAAGTCAGTGATGGAAACAAACAAAGATGGATGGTATCACACTTGTGAGGCGAAAGGACTGATTTATCACTGGCTTGACTCCACGGAAACACGTTCACTCAAAGCATACCTGCTAAACATTCAAAAAATTCGGGAACGTAGATTGATAGAAAAATACGTAGAAACCTACGATCTGGAGCCACTGTATGCAAGGCCAGCGGGGCAAACATGGACTACGATAAATGTAGCGGTTCCCGTCGGATTTATACCTAAAGACGTTCTGCGTGAAATTCCGCCAATAATAAAACAAGCGCGCCTTGACGACAGCTTCGAAGAAGACCTCTGGAGGCTGTTTGAATGAAGAAAGCGATTGCCGGATTAAAGATAAATCCAGTATATGAACGGATAGTACCTCCGCTTTCTTCCAAAGAACGCCAAGCGCTAAAGGAAGACATCAAACAGAATGGCATCCTTGAACCGATATCTGTTAACTTCGACGGCGTCATTCTGGACGGTCATCACCGATTTTCCATTGCTAAGGAGATCGGAATAAAAGAAATTGAGGCGCGGATACCTGAACTGGTCGATGTAAATGAAGAGACCTATGCGATTTCTGTTAATCTGAATAGAAGGCAATTGTCAGAGGACCAGAAGATGGTTCTTGCAAACGAATACAGGGAGATACTCAGTAAGAAAGCCTTACAGGAGAGACCACAGATATCAAACAGAGACACATCGGGAAGGATACAACCTACCTCGGAGGACGTCTCCGAAGTGGGGAATGAAAAGACCGACACCCGCAAGATCGCTGCCAACACCTTCAAAGTCTCGGAATGGAAAGTGAGACAGGCCCAGGAACTTAAGGCTAGTGCACCAGAAAAATACGAAGAGATACGTTCAGGCGAAAAAACTTTTGTTCAGGTCAAAAGGGAATTGAATGAGAGGAAGCCGAGACCGGTATTCAATGAAGAGGGAAAGTATGAGGTTATTTACGCTGATCCTCCATGGAAGTACGAGTTTTCTTCGGACATGTCGGATTCGATAGAAACACACTATGCGACCCTCTCGACCGATGAGATATGCAATCTCCCGATATCGACTGTGAGCAATGATGATGCGGTTCTTTTCTTATGGGCAACGTCGCCGAAGTTGCCCGAAGCACTCCTCGTGATGAAGTCTTGGGGGTTTGATTACAGAACCAGCATGGTATGGATAAAAAATTTCATAGGTCCCGGCTACTATGCGAGACAAAGGCATGAAATCCTACTTATAGGAAGAAAGGGGAATTTAAGAGTTCCCGCGCCCTCGAATAGACCGGACTCTGTTGTAGAATCACCGAAGGAAGAACACAGTAAGAAACCGGACGTATTTTACGAATTGATTGAAAAAATGTATCCGGTTGAGCGTAAGATAGAACTGTTTGCAAGGCAAACAAGAGAAGGGTGGAAAGCTTGGGGGCAAGAAGTTCCTATTCCGGAGATGAAGCTGGAATGAGCCTTACAAACGAGGTACACTTTGCCTCTCTCTATCAGTCTGCCGTCTACTGGGTCGTGAAGGGGTTTGAGGTGTTTCCGATTAAACAGTTTGGAAACACGCCTGCCTCCGACGTGAATCGATCACCAATCGAAACAGCAATACGTGTGAGAAATGAAATAAGAATGATGATGTTTGAGGCGATCCCAAATGAGTGACCATGCTCCCATGGTCAGACATGGTCAGGTGCATGGTCGTTTTTCTTCCCCATTTTCAAGGCAAAATGAAATTGACCATGTGACCATGCGACTTTTGGCTACAATATATACGCATGATGTGGATGAAAAACAGCATGGTCAGCATGGTCATTATTATAATTATATGCTTATAAGTAGTAGATATCTACTTCGTGCATTTTTATTGCCTGACCATGTTGCTGACCATGTTGTGACCATGTCTGACCATGTTTTTCCGAATATCGTAGAGGTGATCCATTCTGTTGCCGTATAAACATGAAGGATTCCATTTCAACTGCGAAAAGAAATTCGGGATGGCAGGACTATTCAAAGGATACAGGGCGGAAGACGGAGATGTGACATGCAGAGTGGTTGCCCCTTTCATTGATCCTCTTTTTTACTATCACGTAAAGGACGAAGGCAAATCGCCCCACATTGCTTTCATTCTCAACGGTGAGAAATACAGGATTCCAGTAGGACGATTGCCACTCGTGATGAAGGAACACGGCCTCCCGCTGAAACCCCAGGACACTCAGTTGTTAACGGCATCCTTGATGTTGCATATCAGGGAGCTATCAGAAATGTCTCCCGGGACAAAGACGGACATACGTGATAGCCACTCTATATCTCCAGAACGCTTGGACGTGCCGGTCTTGTATGATTACCTTGGTTATGACGTGAACGGTCATGTTCGAGTTATAGACCACAGCCAGACCGTCCAGTTCAGGGACGAAGGGCCAGAAATAAACGAAGATGTTGATGAAGCAAGAAAGGCACTACTCGAACTGATAGAAGTTTCATCTGACCCCAAGGCGCTTCTTGTTGCCCTCGCATACGCCGTTATTGCACCGCTGGCCGGGCCCATAAAGAAAAAAGGGCATTTCTTCCCAAACCTTGCACTTGTCGGCTCGCCCGAAGCTGGGAAATCAAGCCTCATAAATCTATTCTGTGCACGTGGCTGGGGAACGGAGGAGAATATCAGGACATCCCAGGATTTCGTTACGCAGTTTGCGTCATTGAAGAATCTCGAGGGAAATGGTTTGCCATTGATAATAAATGACCTCAAGCAGGAAGCATTCGACAAACTGAGGGACCTTATCCTTTCATCAGTTGATGGCACGAGGGGAGGGTCAAGGGGCACACTGAAGCTAGACCTTGCAAGGATTGAAATCTCAAGGTCGTTCGTCATATCAAGCAATTGGCTTCAACTCGGAACACAGGAAGTCGCAGACAGATTCATCACGGTGGAAGTGCATGGAAAAAGAGGCAATGAAGCAAGGTGGAACTATCTCGCCGATAAACTTAAAGGTATCACCTACCACATAGCCAAGGATTTCTTTTCAGATGATTCGCCAGAGGCATTCGCAGAAATAATGGAAAACTTCATGGGCTCAAGGGACGAAGTAAAGCACAATATAATCCGCCTTGGCCTGAGTGCGCTTGAGATTTTTCTCCTTCCAGTGTGCGAGATCCCAAAGGCAGTTATGAACCTAGAACTTGAAGAGTACCGCCAGGAAGATTATTTCTCTATGCTTCTCAGTTGGGCCGAAATGGAATACGACGCCATGGAAAAGAAGTATGGAAAGTACGAAAGCAGTCCGGGCGAAAGAGGCGTCTTTGTCTATCGTGAACAGAATTACGTCAAGAAGAATTTCAGAGGCGATGGAACGCCGGAATATGTCATATTCCCGCTGGCGTTTCAGAGGTTTCTGAAAGATATGGGTCCGACTTTCCCCTTCAAGTCGTTGAGTGCCTTTTCTGACAGGTATCCCGACAGGGCCAAGGTGGATTCAAGAAAATTCAGGAATGATTCGGGCACACGGGACAGCTTCAGGGTACTGATAGTATCCGGCATAGACATAAGCGAACCTGATGAACCGGAAGAGGAGAAGGAATTTGCGAACTTCCAGCTCTATATTGAGGAGCTCTTGACACCAACAAGCACCGGCCAGATGAAAGCCAACCTCGAATCCCCCTTCACAAAGGAGGCCCTGAAATGACCCCCTGCACCCTCAATATAAAGCAAATCCTGCATCTCACATCAAGCAACCCGAGATTCCAGCAGTGGAGAATCCACGAGGCCGGGAATAATCCGGAAAAGGCCCGCATCCCACAGGACATAAGGCGGATAGCAGCGGAGATGATCATATAATGCAAACCTCACTCGTTGGAGAAACCGAAAAAATAACTGCTGAGGATATAAGGAAAGCTCTCCGAACGAAATATAAAACCGAGAATTACTTGAAGATGGAAGAGTTTGACGAATATTCTTCGGGCCGGAGAATTGATTTCATGGCTATGTCTCTTGTGCGTTCAAGACCAGGAATTCATGGAATAGAAATAAAGATAAGCAGATCGGATTGGCTTCATGAGCTTAATACCTCAAAGAAAGCAGACGCTTTTTATTTTTGTGATTTCTATTATCTTGCGTCTCCGCCGGGAATATGGCAGAATGGCGAAGTTCCGCTGACTTGGGGCATACTGGAGTACATCAAGGGAAAAATCAAGGTCGTAAGAGAGCCCACACAGTTGCCTTCCAGATATGACTTCATGTTTCTAAAGACTCTTGTTGGGCGTGTCCTTAAGCCCGAATCATCGGAGCTAGCGAAAGCGAAAGAAGAGTCTTACAGGTTGGGTTATGCAGCAGGCATAAACTCATCTTCGCTCAAGCTGGAATGGGATTCGGTCAACCGGGAACTTGAAATGTACAAGAAGAACTTTGAAGAATTCAAGAGAAAGAGCGGCATAGATCTCTACTCCGTATGGGATTTAGGCAGGATCGGCAATCTTGTTAAAAAAGTTAAGGATAAGCAGGAATCGGAGGAAAGCATAGACCGGTACAAAAATCATCTCGAAAACGTCATTGATTCTTTGCAAAGGCTAAAAGATAAAATGTATGAGTTGGAGGCCACCCAATGACCCCGGAAAGAAAACCCCTGACGGGTCCCGACAGGGAGAAAATGATCGAAGCATGGAGAATCGCTCAGGGAAGAAAGGTCAGGCGTGTCCTGAAATCCACATTCGGAAAGAATGATATTCTTGGAATGGACGTTCTATCGTATTCTCCGCTGGATTTCTATCTTGACCAGGTAACAACAGTGCGCCATATTTCTGACAGGAAGAAGAAGATAGTCGAGATTCTTGAAGAGCCGCCGAAATTCCTCATAATCGGTGTTTTCGTTCATGGCATAGATGGATACCGAATCGGGAAAGAAAAGATCATGGAACGATGGGTCATGGAAGAATGGTTGTACGATGGCACATGGGAACGAACCGAGATACCCCCTGTAGATTTTTATTCCGGGGGTAGAAGCCCCACTAAAGACCAGGAAGGTATAATCACACCAAAGGGGAAGAAAAAATCAAACAATGGGAAGGTGAACCATTGAACACCCTCCGCCTTTACCGCTTCTTCAGGGATGCAGGCTTTGCTTTA
>JAJZOM010000144.1 GCA_021811505.1 Thermoplasmata archaeon
TCTCAAAATTTTCCGCTTTTGTAATAATTCTGATACGCTTCTTCATTTCTTCAGGTTTTATTGGCTTGAATCTCATCACTACAGTTCTGGACTGTATGGGAAGAATGATCTGTGATGAATAGTTGCACGAGAACACGAATCTGGTGGTGGAAGAGTACATTTCCATAGTTCGTCTTAATGCAGCCTGCGCCTCCGGAGTGAGTTGATCAGCCTCGTCCAGAAATATAATTTTGAAACCAAGTGGATTGGATGGCATTATTCGTGCGAAGTCCTTGACGTTTTCCCGGATTATATCTATACCCCTTTCGTTCGACGCATTAAGTTCAAGGAAGTTCTCTTTCCAGTTCTCACCGAACAGTTCAATTGCCAGAACCAGTGCAGTGGATGTTTTACCGGTCCCTGCTGGTCCGGAGAATATAAGGTGAGGTAACTCTTTATGATTGACGAATGACTGAAGCTTTCTTATATTGTCTTCCTGGCCCACGATTTCCGATAGTTTCTTAGGCCTGTACTTTTCGATCCAGATATCTATCATTTAATTCACAGCGACTGTGCTCATGAAGTCGTGACCTTTAATTTAATTTTATCGCACCGTCGTTGCCGATCCGGATACTTAATTTCGTAAAACTACTACCAGTGATCCTGGTCACCACGCATTTTCCAATTCTGGATATCATTTCCCCATTTTTTTGTTTTCACAAAAAACTGAGATACCACGATGTTAATGGCATTTCAGAATCCCCAACCTGGAGTCAGATTAACTATAGTTCCCAACTGCAAAACAGCCAGAGAAACCGAAAAACTGTTCGTGAATACCTTAAGGCCTGTGGCAAGGATGTTACCAACGAATTGCCAAGAATAGAAGCTTCTGATCTAATAAACCCGCTTATATCCTTAAGAAACCGTTGGTTGTAGTAATGGAGATATTCCATCAGCACCGAATTTGTCCGATGTCAGTGGGAATACCACTGTCGGAAGGAGATCTTATACCTTCTTTCTCCAAAGTCGGCGGTAGCAGGAGTCTGTCTCAAGACATTTAGAAACTAAACAATTTCCAGGGGGCGATGAGGTCCTGAAGGAAGCTGTATTTTGATTTCGTCACCGGGAACAATATCTCCACTTTGTAATACGATGCCCATTATTCCTGCTTTGCGAATCAGATTGCCATTCTCATCACGATCCAGAACGGCGTTCATAAGCCCAGGGCTGAAATTGTTCAACTGGTTGCACGGATTTCGGAGACCAGTAATTTCTATTACCGCGGATTCACCAATGTGCAATCTTGTTCCGGCAGGTAGAGAGAGAAGTTCGATTCCGGCGGTTGTTATATTTTCGCCAATGTCACCCGGGGAAATATCATAACCTCTGCCTTTCAGCTCTGCAAACAATTCTGAATGAACAAGGTGAACCTGCCTGAGGTTAGGCTGGCTGGGATCTATGGCTACTTGAGAGCGATGCTTCACTGTAGTCCCAAAGTGGGCATCGCCTTCTACACCCTGCCCCTTTATAAGCCTGATATTCTTTTCACCTGCCTTTGAAAAGTTATGGCTGCTACTGCGGCTTACCGCCATTACCTTACCACAAATGAAATCAAAGTCACCAGCTTTATGTTTCGAGCCAGGTTCCACTTTTTTGGATATGCATCATATATTTTATTTATCTGATAGTGAGCAGTAAGACGGTACCTCTTGAGAGTAATACGGTTGAGCTGGACTGTTCGAAGGAACATATCGGTTTCAGTAGCCTGTTCGCTACAAATCTAAAGGTTGTGAACAGCCATCCGGGAGGTGATTGTTGATCTCCTGGCAAGGGTGGGGAAGTTGACTTGACGCTAAAAAAAGCGAAATTTATGATAAGTATCGCAAATCTCCTGCACTATCAATTTTAAATCTCAGAAGTCACGGAAATAACAAGGTCCTAGACACATGTGCAGTCTTCCAGAGTGATCAGAAAACTTTTTGAAGGCAAGAATGAAACGAGGCAGATATTTCGGATGAGATATCTTTAGATTTATGTATAATTCCTGACGCTACAATCTTAATCTATGGATTGTTGAATCTTTATGCCTAGATATCTCATTATGTATTGAGATCAGTGAAAAATATTGTTATTCTTGCTTCCGGCAAAGGTTCCAATTTACAAGCCATCATAGATGCCGTTGAGACCGGATCACTGGATGCGAACATAGCGGCAGTAATTTCGGACAAGAGAGATTCCGGTGCTCTGGAGAGAGCAGCTAAACACAGTATACCAACATTTGTGCTGATTCGCAACCAGAGCAACAGAGACACCTACTTCAATTTACTCTACGAAAGGCTTAGGGAAATAGATCCGGATCTAATAGTGCTCGCTGGATTCATGAAGATTATGCCTGCATGGCTTGTTGAAAAATTTCCACTAAAAGTAATAAATCTTCATCCATCACTCCTGCCATGCTTTGGCGGACCAGGTTTCTACGGGCACAAGGTTCATGAAAAGGTTATTGAAAGCGGGGCTAAAATTACGGGTTGTACGGTACATTTCGTAACTCCTGACGTTGATTCCGGCCCTATCGTGCTCCAGAAAGCCTTGGAAATACGCGACAATGACGATGCCGTATCACTTGCAGAAAGGCTCAGCCCACTGGAACACTCTCTGATCGTTGATGCGGTGAATTTCGTTCTTACAGGGAAATTCCAGATTGACGGGAACAGAGTTATCCGGAAAACCCTGTAACAGGAGGATTTTCACTGATTTTGCCTTTTTGCTTGATAAAAATGAGAATCAGCAATATTATAGCAGAGATTCCGGATACGAATATCCAGATGAATGCGATCACAATTGGAACAACGATATTCGGGTTAAGTATCTGGACTTCAAGGAAGCCGTTGAACATCCAGTGAATCGGGATATCCACATACAAACCGAATTTGAGGAAGCCGAATGCCAGAATGACCCCGACAAGAGCTGCTGTTACAAATTTTCCCCAGTCCCATGCTCCGAAAAAGATGTGGGCGTACCCGAACAGCATGCTTGTTATGGTAATGAGGATGTAATCGGCTTTACCGAATTTTATGCCATGCTTCTTCTTGATTACTCCCGGAATAACCATGGAGAGGAGTATGCTGATTCTGTTCAGATTCCTGCGTTTCGCGATGATTACTGAGAGTATGCCCAGAGGTATTATCCTGAAACCGAGTTCTTCCGCAAAAGGTGCGTAGATAAGCGAGGCATATGATAGGTAAGGATGCTGCTGGATACTCCTTTGTATGGATGTACCGCCAATACCTACTCCGAAAAAATTCTCTATAAGGGTAATTACTATGGTGAGCAAAAATCCCAGAGTCCCCATTGCAGCGAAATAACCGAATGGCTTGTCTATGACCCTATCACCTTCATTGTGCGGGTTCAGGAATAGCATTGCCATAAAAAAGAGCGAATAAAGAATCACCATTACGGTGATCAGCGAAATGACAGGTACATTGGGGAGAACCACCGGCAGGAGAAGAATGAAGAAATAAATTGGTACAGGCTCACTAAACTTTGAGGAGAAAGCGGGGCTGAACATGCTCCATACAGATATAATGAAGAAACTTACCGCAATGACCCAGGTAATTGCGAATATTATGTTGAAAATTCTGGAATCCAGTATATTTTTTTTCTTGGGAATATGGGGTGCTGGATCTCCCCATGGGTCCGGTATCATATCCATGACAACTGATGCGGGATGCTTACAAATACATTTTCAATCCAGAACGAATTTGTAACCGTACTCAATTATTCCGGATTCACCCTGTTGAGCGATCTTTCTGAACACTGTGCTGACTCTCTTCCCTATTTCAACCTCTCCCGGATCACAATCAACAACCTGCGCGGTAATGGAAGGTCCCTCATCCAGTTTAATTATGGCAAGTATGTAAGGTCTCTGCCTTGTGAATGGAGAAGGTACTTCATGCACCACGGTGAAGGATTCAATTTCTCCCTTTCCAGAGAGTTGTTCTTCTTTCATTTTTCCTATTGATTCCCTGTGGCATATTGGGCATACATCCCTGGGAGGGAAGTACACTTTCATGCAATTTCCGCATTTATGTGCCACAAGTCTGTACCTGTGCACGGATTCTCTCCAGAATCTTGATACCTCTCCCATTTATGCATCACCAACCATATGAACGACAGACATGGATCCAGTGCCACCCATACTGTGCAACATTGCGTTTTTTGCACCCTTCACCTGTCTTTCCCCGGCTTTCTCTTTCAGTTGCATATACGCCTCCACGAACTGGCCTACTCCAGTAGCTCCGAATGGGTTCCCCTTAGCCTTAAGCCCTCCTGATGGGTTCACCGGTATCCTCCCGTTGAGTTTTATCTCGTCATACACAAGGTCTTTCGCTTTGCCTTTCTCTGCGAAGCCTAGATCTTCCAGCTCAAGGAGACCATATATGCTGTATGAATCATGCAGTTCAACAAAGGAGACATCATCGATCTTCATTCCCGCTTTTGACAGTGCCTTTTGCGAGGCAATTTTGGCTGAATCAAGACCGTACATGGATTTCCTGCTGTGTACTGCAAGATAATCCTGTGCATCAGCTGAACTTAGTATCCTGATTCCGTCGAGCTTGTTCTTCTTCATATATTTCTCTGAAGCAACGAGAATTGCAGCTGCCCCGTCTGTTATCGGGCTGCAATCCATAAGATTCAACGGTTCAGCCACGGGTGTTGAGTTCATGGCCTGTTCTATCGTTATCTTGTTTCTGTAGTGAGCATCAGGATTTTTGGAGGCATTAAGGTGATCATTTACAGAGATCATGGCCAGTGCTTCCTTGTCCACTTTGAAATCAGCCATATATTTCCTTGCGGTTATTGCAGCAAGAGCGGCCGGGGTTCCACCGAAGAATGCTTCCCATTCCCTGTCGAGCACGGAGCTTGTAAGGTCAAGTGTTTCTGAACCATAGACGTCGGTCATTTTCTCCACTCCTCCAACCATCACAAGATCGTACTCCCCTGATTTCACAGCAAGGTATGCCTGCCTGACCGCAGCTCCTCCAGACGCTGTGGATGCCTCTATCCTGATTGCAGGTATGTGATTTTCGGCGATTCCTGAAAAATCAGAAAGCAACGCACCAATATTTTCCTGGCCGTTGATTATGCCTGCGAGGGAATTGCTTCCGTATAACACTTCAACATCGCGTGAATATATGCCTGCATTTTCCACAGCCCTTAATCCTGCCTCCACGGCCAGCTCCCTGAGGGACTTTTCCCATAACTCACCAAACTTTGTCTCTCCTGCACCTATTATGTAAGCATCACTCAATACCGTCACCAACTATGATCTTCTTTTTAAATTTCGCGTAAACAGCGTAATCCAGCCACCTGACTTTGCTCAGCATCTCCTTGATCGTTGGAGCTGCATGTCTGTCCATATTTTCTATCATATCGGTAACTGTTATGTCGAAAGCATCCGACCCAGCTCCTGAACCAAAAGACACTGCGAGTATCCTGTCTCCCGGTTTCGCAATATCAAGAACTGCCGAAAGGCCAGTCATCGTTGAACCGGAATATGTATTTCCTATGATGGGGGTCAGCAACCCGTCTTTATACTGCGCTTCCTCAAATCCAAGTGTTTTGGCAGCCCTGGTAGGGAACTTTCCGTTAGGCTGATGGAATATAACGTAATCATAATCCGAAGGCTTTGAACCAACTTTTTCCATCATTAGCTTGGCAGCTGAAATAACGTGTCGGAAATATGCAGGTTCGCCTGTAAATCGCTCACCATGGCTGGGATATGGCTGTCCTTCCCTTCTCCAGAAATCCGGAGTGTCTGAAGTTACAGATATCGTAGCATTTATTTCGGCAATTACATTTTCTCTTCCTATTATGAACGCAGTCCCTCCAGCGGATGCCGTGTATTCCAAAACGTCTCCCGGAGCGCCCTGCGATGTATCGGCTCCTATGGCCATTCCGTATTCTATCATGCCAGAATCTACCATACCCTTAACGTTCTGCATTCCAGCCGTGCCCGCTTTGCAAGCAAATTCGTAATCTGCCGAGAACAGGGCAAAATCTAAGCCTATTGCAGAGGCAACTATTGTTGCAGTGGGCTTCACCGCGTAAGGATGTGATTCTGATCCAACGTAGATCGCCCCAATAGTCTTTGGATCGAGGTGTTTCCTTTTTAACGCATTTCTTGCGGCTTCCACAGATATCGTTGCGACGTCTTCATCCGGAGCCGGAACTGATTTACTTAAAATGTATATCCCATTTTTTATGGCGTCTACGTCTTCTCCCCATACCCTGGCTATCTCTTCTGGTTTGATTCTATACCTTGGTACGTAGGAACCGTAGCTAACTATACCAGACATTAATACACCGGATATCTACAGATTGACCTGATATATAAAAATTCACGAAATTCGATTAGGCGATTGCCGATGTGCTGCCGTCAACCCTGATTTGTGGAGTCTCTGTTGAGACAATGTTTAATCGTACTTGCCTTTTCATTCAGTCACCATGTAGCAATCCGAGAATGTATAATGCAGGCAATACTATTTATATATTTTTTTAATGACCTGTTTATAAAGGTGGTCTCTGATGGCCGATCTGAATCCTAATGAAAAGAAAGTATATGATGCCATAAAGAAGCTGGGAGCTATTTCCGAGGACAAGGTAAAATCTGCTGATGACATAATGAAATCAGCTGCAGTTGGCAAAGCGATAGTTACTTCTTCGCTTCAGACCCTGGCAACTAAAGGCTATGTAAAAAGAGTTGCAAGATCAAAGAGCGCAGGATATTACGTACTTAAGTGAGACCTTTTTTGTGGTCTCCACCAATTAGATACGTTTATATTTTTCGTTTACATATTTTAACTATATCGAAGCCCTGTAAGTGATTCACTACATAACTATGTAGGATGTAACCCATATATAGGAGCTGCACGATGAAAGAGCGGAATAAAAAATGACCACATTGGTCCTGAATGTCGACAGAGATAACGATTATGGAGAAAAGGCCGGAATAGTAGGCCCCATAGTAGGTTACGAGGCATGTTACAATGCCGCTCTGAAACTTATCTCTGCTGATCCAGAAGATTCTGATGCAAATGCTTTATTCGGAGGCATCAGGCACTATGCTGATCTCATGAAGCAGGGTATCCCTGCAGAAATCGCTCTGATTACCGGAGACATGGATGTGGGGCAGGTCTCTGATGAGATAATAGGTAAACAGCTTGACCTTCTTCTTTCAGGCAATGAATTTGAAGATGTAATATTGGTGACAGACGGAGCGGAA
>JAJZOM010000124.1 GCA_021811505.1 Thermoplasmata archaeon
CTAAATTGCAAATGGAGTACGTTTGGAAAATGAGCATTACACTACTTTTGCGAGAATTAAATACGTACTTATTGTATGTATTTAATTTTTCATTTTCTTTTCTTTCTTCTCTCTTCTATAGAACTAGAAAGGAAATGGAGGTCTCCTGGGTATGAGCAAAAAGAATTCAAAACCGGGAAGACCACCAGAAGGACTGAAGAGGAAAGGGAGGCTTCAGATAACAATCGACTCAGAAGTGGAAGATTTCATAGATGGTTTGGGCTCACACTTCAATGTCTCAGCCTATGTTAACAGGTCCCTCTGGGCACTCAAAAGTCAGACATCAGATGAAGCAAGACTGCATCAGCTGGACAATGACATATTCGAGACAAGACAAAAGTTATCAATTTTAGAAAGCGAGTGGAAATCAGTTAAGGCAAGAGTGGAAGACAAGGCCAGGATCAGGTTGGACATAAACCTGGAAACAGACTGCCATGCCTGGTATCTCAAGTCCCTGGTTCAGTCTGGCATTTTCAGGGTGCTGAAAAGAGATCCCATTGATCCGATTCCAATCGTAAAACAGTTCATGGCCGAGAAGAGAATCCATGCCTACGAGATAGAAGAGACCGATAAGGGATTCAAGTTAACAGACAAGGCAACAAATGGCACAATTAGAATACTTAGAAGGCACGTTGGAAAGGACAATTTATTAATTCCAAGTGAACCTGAAACCTGGCTTGTACCATCTGCAAATGACCTTATAGAGAGATATTTCTTAAGAATGGACTATGAAACGTTCAGGAAAGAATTCCTGGGCAATCAGAATATCTCAGAAGCACCAACAGACTTTTTCAAGCAGTTTTCACCAAGGATCCTAACGGAAAGTGTCAAGCGTGAGACAAAACAGAAAATGATGCCATTCTACCAGAACCCTCCTGAGATATCGGTTGATGAAGCCAAGACCAGGATAGAAAAACCATACAGGAGAGGGGACTGATATGGCAGTTAGCAAACACACCCTGAACTGGCTTCGTGTTTTATCTGGAATGAGGCAGATATGTGAAATTGAAAGATGCAATTCTTTCGCAAAAGGATACGTGCATATCCCGGGATTTCACAAGGTGTTATGTGAGGATCATGCACAAACATTCAGCAACGCAGTCCTCAAAACATACAAGGAGGTGGTTTTATCATGACTAACAACTTCCAATCCGGACCTGATGAGGCATATATGGACCGTAACCTTGCAGTCCAGGTTCTTGCAGTTCTAGCCAGGCAACAGGGTTATCAAATAGGGATCAGGAACCGGGAAGATGACTGGCCTATACTCTATGTGGACTTTCCCACTGGCCAGGTTTCCTGGCATATACCGAAAGATGAAATTGTCGCATTGCTCCCGGATTATCCTGGCGAATGGGATGGTCATGACTTGAAGGAAAAGCGTGATCGTCTCAGACGATTCCTGGAGGTCCCTGAATGATGTCTCTATTTTCATTCTCTGACAACTGGATGGATCTTGCAAAGCGATATCCCGAAGAATTCATCAAAGAAGTGGAAAGGCGTTACGATCTTGACAGAGACTGGAAGAAATTCATAAAAGCAACAAAGGAAGGCCACAGGGCTGATAAGTCGTTCAACAGGAAAAGAAGCCCGATAAAACCTGGAGAATGGATTGTCAGGCCATATTCACATTACAGAATTGGGGTCATACTGAAGGCCATAAAGAGGGGCAGACTGGTAGAGAAGGTGCTGTGATATGCCACAGCACACTTTGTTTGAAAGGTCAGGCCTTACCATCGTTGTAAAGGGGGAGTTGACCAGGGAAGAAATTGAAATTCTGGAACATGAAGTGAAGACCACAATCCTGGACATTCTGAAATTCAGGAAATTTGGAGGTGGAACGGAATTATGATAGATCACAATATTCCACGGGAATGGTCATTGGTACTTGCCTATCTTAGTGATTATCCAAACTTTTTCTTCCGTTCTTCGACTCTTTCCGATAAACTAGCAAGCAGGGGTGTTATTCTATCGTCCCAAAGATTATCTAAAGTTCTCCTAGAAATGTACGAAACTGGGTTGCTGCAGAAAATCACTCGAGGAACAGGTGCCCACATCAAATCTTTTTATAAAATAAAGGAAGAAATTGATCTTAAGACTCACAATTCAAGCGATGAAAAACGTCAATTTAGTTCTATAAAGAAATATTAAAATTTCAACGAATAATTAATATATTCTAACCCCTATAATCACAAATGTCTGATAGTGATTGGTTCAAACCTGACAGACTTACAGTAAGGCAAGTGCTTGGTGATAGTTACAACTTCTATAACATACCTGAATATCAGCGCCCATACAAATGGAGAAACAAACAAATAGAAGATCTCATCGATGATATTGAGGAGTCCATGGACACCGGTGAGTACTTTATTGGCTCAATAATTCTCGTTAAGAAAAATGATGTGTATGATGTCATTGATGGGCAACAAAGACTAACAACCCTCACTTTAATGCTGGCAGCTTTTTACCAAAAGTTCGGAATTCAAGAGATTAGAAAGTGTTTCATTGACGATGATCAAGAGAAATTTAGAATCAAAGTTTCTCCAAGAGTAGATCAAAGAAATGAGTTTCATGAAGGTTTCTTAAGTAATATTTTAAGCGGTGAAGAGCCAGATAGGCATAGGGAAAATGTCTTTACTAAGTATTACTATATTACAAAAGAGATACTTGAAGATCATGGGCTATTAAAAGACAAAGAGACAGCATCTCTGTTTCTAAAGTACGTCTTGGACAATGTCAGTTTGATTAGGATATATACTCGCTCTGAAGGATTTGCAGTAAAACTATTTTACGTCATGAATACGAGAGGAACAAGTCTGACTAACGATGAAATAATAAAAGTCATACTTTATGATAAATTAAATGAACGAGATAGGGAGTCTTTCATGGGGGATTGGAAAAATATCGAAGGAATAAGAAAGAGGTTATCAGGTATGTGGTGGCCATTTGACTCCGCGGAAAGAATCTTTACCTTGTATTCTTATTATCATTTGGGTGAAAAGCCAAAAAGCACCGTATTCGACACTTACTCTAAAATGATTGACAAAGGGGAATCCCCTTTAAAGATAATTAATAAAGTAAAGCAATATGCCAACAGCTTGTTAGAATTGCACGGTGAACATTCATATGAAAGTGAATTTATCCAAGATGATAGGAAACTCTACCCCTTTTACTACTTGAACGACACAGTTTATTGGCAGGTTATACTATCGTCAGCTATTGATACTGATTTTCCGGATTTCGAAAAATTAACAAAGGAACTTGTCAGACTCTATTATCTTAATTGGATAAGTGGACACAATTCAGGTAATATAAGAGACATATCCCTCAAAATACTGAAGAAAATAATCGATAAAGAACATGTTTCCAAAATAGTATCTCTGGCTGAAAAGAAGATTTCAGATGAAGATTTGGAAAAGTTAGCTTTTGAAAATTTAGAAAAAGATGTGTACTCAGAAAAACCTAAAAATTGGCTCCGTCCGGTATTGTTGCTTCTTGAATATGATTTATACGATGAATCTGGAGTCGACTTCATAGATGATTCAGGTTCGGATGCTCCATCTATTGATCATATCCTTCCGCAAGAATGGCAATCAATTCATTATTGGTCAGAGAAATGGACCGCAGAAGATGCTTCAAAGTACATCTATAAATTGGGAAACATGACCCTTATATCATTGTCAAAGAATTCTAAACTTGGAAACACTGATTTCATTACTAAGAAGGGACAATATACTGGAAATATAGGAAATGAGAGAGCTACAAAATTTAGACTTAACGATATGGTTGTAAACAATGAAGATTGGGAGGTAGAATCCTTAAGAAATCGTCAGAGTTATATGGTAAAGAGGCTCAAGGAGATACTTAAGAATCCTTAGTTTATTAATCTCTTAACATTACCTCCTAACCTAAACCATATTTAAACAACCTTACATTTTGAGATTGTAAAGCTAATCGGGGAGCGGAAGCTCTATTCCTCCGATTAGCTGGGGTTTCCGTTCCTCCGATTTGCGGAGGAAACTTATAATGGAAACCGCTAAATCAAAGGGAAAGAGGGGCATTGTTGGCCTTGCTGTTGGCATTATTGCAGTTACAATGGCGATATTTCTTTCATCAGTCGTTGGCCACAGCTTGGTATCATTGAATGATCACTCATCAGTGTTAAAAGGGGATACTCAGACTCAGTTCATCTACAATGCAACCGGTACAGGGATAGCATTTGCCTCTGTAAATGGAACCACAACATATGACATGCCATTCAATGCAACTGTCAGTTACGTACTGACAAATCTTACACAGGGAGAATTGAATGATTTTTCAGTGTCCAATCTCACAATTCTTTTTGGATCTCCGGTAACAGGGAATGAAAGCCTTGGCTTCGGCACCAACGAATCAAACTTTCAGCCCTTCCTCAATGTATCGCTGAAAAATGAATCGTCGGAATATGTGCAGCTGCAGCCTCAGTACATCACGGGAAACCAGTCCTCTTACCTTATGGTAAGGCTGTCAGGCAACACCACCTCCTACAGCTTCAATGTCTTTGCCTACGGCAACAGGCAGTTCTCATTTCTTGGCCCATTTGCTGGTGAACAGGTAGGTTACCTGATTTCCGGAATTGTGATCTTCGGGGCTGCCTTCATGGAATCTCCCTGGATCGACATTGAGATCATGAAGAGAGGCCAGTCAACCGTCAAAGTACCTAAGAAAAATAAGAAGGGAGGGAAGTAAATTGGTTCGAAAAATCAGGGGAAAAATCAGATCAACATATGGAAACTGGAGCGTTGGCGCTGTCATAATATCAGCTATTGCTTCGCTCTCAATCATAGCACTGATGTTCGAACGGCCAACGTTCGTGGTGTTTGGCAACACCTATGCCATAACAGAAGGAGCACTGATTCCAGGCATCATAATGGGATTTGCCTTCTGGCTCCTTGCTGAGATGTTCACGCCTCCGGGAAAGGGAAAGCTTGATCTCCTTGCAAGATTCATTCCAGCATTCATTGCAGGAATGTTTGTGGGTGGGATATTCGGCCTGCTCTTCCACTTTGGCAGGTATGTGCTGCTTCCAATCTACTACGGAAACCAGGCTGCAATCTTTGACGGCATTGCCATCCTTGTATTCGGAATGGTGACAATCTGGCACGCAGCCTGGCTGCACACCAAATCGTATGTGGGAGGAAAGAAGAAATGAGTCATCTCTCAACACTTCTTCTAATGACACATCTCAAATTGGTAACAGATTCATCTTCATCAGGCCTCAATGGCAATTCCATTCTTGTGAGCATATGGAACCTGGTGATGGGCTTTATCACAGGAATCATGGATGCCATTGTGGGAGCTGCAACCAATGTCATATATGCCATGGGTTCGGCCTTCCAGCAGATTCTCTTTGCATGGGCATCAAGTGCTGCCTCGTACGGGATATGGAGTTTCCTCATGGCCGGGGTATCCCTGGTCCTGACATTCTTCATCGTATACTTCGTCATGGATTTCGTTGGTGCTGAGAAGGACGTGGAAGGCATGGAGGAAGCCCTCTAGATGTGCCAGTCCGTATGGTATAATCCCACTTCCTGGGGATGCGGTGTGTCAAATGCCTGGAATTCCCTGACATCAGCATTCCAGAAGAGGGTTGCTGGTCCCTTTGTAAAAGCACTGATGCACCTTTTCTTCTCGCTGATACACATAGTGGTATATGCCATACTGGACGGCCTCACCACCCTGATCAAGACGGAACTGTCCCTGATCACCGATGCCTCGAAATCCCTTGGCATTCTTTCCCTGCCGGTCTTTGCAGGCCTCTTTGTCGCGTTCTTCTCAATTATGTTCCTCGTTGCCGGTGAAATGAAGGATATTCCAGTTCTGGACGTGTTTGCATGAATACAGGAAAAGGAAAGCTGCTGCTTCCATTGATTATCTCAGTTATCGCACTTCTGGTTCTCGTAAACCTTAGCCCAATGGCTTCCCACACCTCAGGGGCAAGGCCTGATACCTCCACAAACGATCAAACCATTTGGATCTACCAGGGCAACAGGTTAATCTATCACGGAAATGGTAGCACCTCAAACACATCCTTTGGCATTGGTACCATAACTCAGGATGCCGGTGAGCCCATCACTTATAATGCTACGATATACCAGCCGGACTGGGAGATTGACGGAAATAGTCTCTATTCCGGTTCGTCATATACCCTTGATTTGTCGCCCGGAAACTACTCATATAACGACACAAGAGCTTCCCCTGCCCTTCTAGGTTACGTTAACCTGGAAACAGGCCTCACATACGCCATAAGCTGGAACATAACCACAGTGAGCCCTCCAAGTGCACATATAACTGCACCTGAGAACATCGACAAAGGGACACCGGTACAGTTCCAGGGAAGTGCAACCGGCGGCATCGGTTCACAATATAATTACACCTGGAATTTCGGGAACGGGATCACGTCCACACTCCAGGATCCCACTGTGACATTCAACCATAAAGGCACTTACGAAGTAAACCTCACTGCATCCGATTATACAGGGGGCTACGGGAACACGAGCTTCAACGTAACAGTGGGAAATCCGCCTTCAGTTTCATACAAGCCTCATTCGACCACTCTAAGACCAAAGGAAAACTCATCCGCAACCCCACTGAATGTCAATGAGGAATACTACAATTCAAGAGATTCAACAGGAGCACTTTACCATGCATGGATGGATTTCTCTGAGAATATTGCAACATACAATGGCACCCTCAATGCATTCGACGGCGGAGAGTTTGCCTTTGTGCCCGGTTTTTACTCAGGGTCAACAGCGGAATATACCATAGGGACTGTATATGTCAACGCCACCTATGGATCCCATACGCTGAACTGGTCCCATGTTTACAATGTGCTTACTGCCCTGGGCTCAAGCACATATTATTACTCGATGGCCCCGGTATGGCATCTAGGTGAACCCTATCACGGTTCGGTGAATTTCAACATTACCATCACCCCTGATCCCGGACACCCGTACGCCGGATTTGGAAACATTCCAGTGGGATTTGTGACACGTTCAGTTAGTGGGAACGGATCGTACGGCCAGACTAATTTCACATGGTCGGGAAGCCCGTCATCCTCACCCATACCATTCACGC
>JAJZOM010000297.1 GCA_021811505.1 Thermoplasmata archaeon
TCGTTTCCATGGATCCTTGAATTGATATATCTGTAATGAACAGGACATTTCTTAGTCTCTCTTCCCCTACGGAAAGAGGGCCGAAAAGGGGATGTATGCTTATTATGCTTCCTGCATACTTTTTAAAAGGGAGTTTAGTGGATGACAATTCTACTATTTTATGTGAAGAAGAGTAAGCTTCTATCATCTCCATGGCCACACCTGCAGGAACAGCCAGAAAAGCAAGATCTGATTCTTCCATTCTCATCCTTAACATGCTCGCGTTCTGTAAATCTACCCCTGTGACCGTGTATCCGAGATTCCTGAAGAGATTGAAGAGAGTTACTCCAATCCTGCCTGAAGATCCCACTATCACTATCTTCATTCAAACGCACTCCATGTGAATTCTTTTGAATGAGCTTGTTCCAACTATTTCATTCAGGGTCAATTTTTTTCCATCTCTGTTGATAACCTCCAAACTGAAGCTACGCTCGCCGCGCCTGATCTTTACCTTCAGATCAAAGTAATCAGCGTTGCCATTTATTATGTGTGACCCCCTTGAAATAGCAGCCCTCACAAATGGGTGATTTTCCTCGCATGTATGATACAGTTCGTCACCTGGAGAACATATTACCTGACCACAAGCATATTCGATATCTTCATGCACAATTGCATTGAACGAATCATCTTCGATTCTAGTGATCTGCGCTTTAACGGTAAGCTCAAACAGCAGATTGATGAAGGCAAGTTCGTCACCGGACAATTCCCCTATCTCGTTTAGAACCTCCAACTCACGCACCCTGTCTCTAACCGAAAGTCCCCTAGACAGCTTTTCCTTAGAAATCAGTTCCGCCAATCTCATTCTTTCCCTAAAGATAGATATAAAATCCAGCGTGTTCAAAAGGAGATCTGCCCTCAGTGATTCCAGGTTGTTTACCCTACTACCCTCACCTATAAAATAAACCACTTCTTTTAATGTTCACCGTGCGTGATATTGTCTAGCAATATAAATTTTACTTAGAACATGATGACAGGCTCACTAACACAAAATCTTCCATACGAGGCAGCGAATTCTTTTCTAATTATGAAATCTTTTTCTTGGACAGTTCGGTCTTTTTGACCGATCGGTATTTAAAAATCGGTACATATTATATATTATGGCCTGATGTCAAACTATTGAGCTACCTGGTTGTTACAACAAGGTGCCCTATTTCTTACGAAAGGGTTGCGGGTAAGGTTCTAAGAAGGGAGAATATAGGCGGAGTGGCTGTTTCGCTGAACAAACTTATGTCAAAGGAGGGGGGTGTCTGGATCTGTTGGGGAGATGGCAGCGCGGATTCAGAGCATCTCGAGGAAAATTACAATGGATATAAGATAGTTAGGGTGCTTATTCCGCAGAGAGAGAAAAAAGGCTTTTACGATGACTATTCCAATGGTATCCTGTGGCCGCTCTTTCATTACTTCAGAGAAAGGATAAAATACTATGGCGGTGCCTTTGACTCCTATGAATATGCTAACCGTATATTTCTTGAAGCTGTGCTAAAAAACGTATCCAACGATATGGTGATATGGATACATGACTATCAGCTTTCTCTTCTTCCGGGGATGGTAAGACAGAAGAGCATCAGGAACACTATCGTATTTACCTGGCATATTCCTTGGGTTTCGGCAGAGTTTTTTGCGACGCTGCCTGAATCCAGAAAAATAGTTTCCTCCATTGTTTCCAGTGACGTGATAACATTTCATACCGATCAGTACAGAACAAATTTTATTCATTCAGCAGATTTTCTGCTGGGTAAATCATCCGATTATGCCAAAAAATCCTTCTCTATACCGCTAGGAATAGACTACTCATACTACTCGGTAAATGCAGTCCGGGCAAAAAATCCCTTTGACTCAGCGATGAAGGTTATTTTTTCCATTGACAGGCTTGATTACACTAAAGGACTGACTAACAGGGTTCTTTCTATCAGGACACTTCTGGAAAGACATCCGGAACTTGCAGGTAAATTTGTGTACGTCATGATAGTCAACCCCAGCAGAACTTCAGTCAAAGAATATATAAATTTCAAAAGAGAGCTTGAAATGAATATAGGAAGGATAAACGGTGAATATGCAAGCGTAAAATGGGTTCCTATCATTTACATATACAAAAAAGTAAACGATGCTACTCTCCTATCGTATTACCGATACGCAGACGTTGCTTTAATCACCCCGCTCATTGATGGCCTGAATCTTGTCTGCAAAGAATTCGTTGCTGCTACCGACCATGGTGTCCTTATTCTTTCCAAGTTCGCAGGTGCCGCTACAGAACTCAAGGAGTCACTCATTGTCAATCCAAACTCCCTCTCAGAAATGTCGGATGCACTTTTCAATGCAATAAACATGGAGAAGCAGGAGATCGAAAGAAGATTGTCGCTTCTGAAGGCTGAGATCAAAAAAAGAAATATAAGCTGGTGGCTTGCCCGTATAAGACAGGCAGTGGAGCGATCTAATTATGAGCCAACAATCTCTGATTTTAGCCAGGAATAGTTTTGACAGCATTAAAGCATTGAATCCGTTCTTTTTTCTTGATTATGACGGCACCCTTGTACCACTTATTACAGAACCTGAAAAAGCATTTGCGGATGAAGAACTAAAAGAACTCCTTCGAAAACTGTACTCCAAATACAGAACCTTCATAGTAACAGGAAGATCGCTGAGCGAAATGGACGCGCTTCTTGGAATGAAACTGAATTCTATAGGATGGCACGGTGCTATGGCCAGGGTTGATGGCAAACTGATATACCTTATGGAAGATGCAGAATATTATCTTAAAGCGATAGACAGTCTTATGGAATTGCAGGATTATTTTGTGAAGAAGTATCCCGGGCTCAGAATGATGGACAAGAATCCTGGAGTGCTGTTTCTCTTGTGGAATAATAGTGAAAAGCAGATCGTGGATCTTGAAACTGAACTCAGGGGAATCGCCCATGAAAGGGGTCTGTCCGTGATAACGGGGAAAAGAATCATAGAGCTAATTCCACCCGGCACAGGGAAGGGAAATGCAGTAAAGAAGATGCGAAATGGTTCTCCATGTGTTGTTACAGGCGATGATAACACCGACGAAGATTCCTTCTCGAAAAATGAGGATTGCATCACCATCAAAGTCGGTGCGGGGAAAACCACTGCAAAAATACGACTGGACAGTGTTGAGGAGATGCGGGAATTTCTCCGGTATACAGTTATATCCTGAGGTGGAATCTCTGCTGATTCTGCAGCGGGTAATCCGTGTCGTACCGTCTGATTATTTCCGTATCAATTTCTCCAGCAACCACTCCATCTCCTTCCTCGAGAATGGAAATGACATTTCCATAAGGATCCATGATGAGTGAGTTGCCGGAGAACATACTGCCACACTGTGCTGCCGCAACTACATAAGCACCGTTCTCTATTGCACGTGCACGTAAAATTGATCTCCAGGATTCCTGCTTGCCTTCTCCGCTGTACCATCCAGCCTGGACAAACATCAGATTGATTCCCGCGTTCTTCATCAGATAAGAGAGTTCAGGGAACCTTATGTCATAGCATATTTCTGTACCTGCTGTAAAGCCACCAATGGTGAATTTTGCTATTTCAGGATCACCGTGTAAATAAACATCGCTTTCCCTTCGTTTCAGTGCATCATAGAGATGGATTTTTCTGTATCTGAATTTCACATCTCCAGATCTGATCAGAAGTGAACTGTTATACGGTCTTTTTCCTGAGAACTCCCAGTAGTTGATAAGAAGTCCCGACGATATGCTGCTGGATGCTTCCTTCATCGCAGTGAGGAATGATTCTGATTCCTTTCGTACCTGATCCCAGTTACCTTTAAAGTAGTCGGGAACAAGCATCTGGTATTCCGGAAATACTACAATTTCAGGTTTTTTCTGAAGTGCGATTTCCATAAGATCTTTGCTCTTCTGAATATTGGCACCCACAGATGATGCTGACTCCATCTGCACGCAAGCCACAGTGATTTTGGTCATCTTTTCACTCCATTCCGGGTGAGGAAAGCTTCTCAGGCAAATAAGTGTCTGTGACGTAATCAAGCCCGTATTTGGCCAGTGCCTGCTGTTCCGCCTTTTTTCCTGTCTGTAGCATTGTCTCTATTTCTCTTTTCCAGAATTCCGTCTGAAATCTGGGGTCTTTCAACTCAGCATTGAGAGCCTGAATATCCTTATCTGTAAGTTTGTCCGTCGGGAGTTTATACGTGAGAATATCGGTTGCGGTCACGCCGATGAATTCTGCTGTTGGTACCGCAAGGTAATGAGATATGTGCGCGGTCTTTATTGCACCATAGGCGACTGAAGCAAATATCCTGAACGACCAGGGATCCCCGTCCGTGAACACATATATGGGCAGATGCAGTTCATCATTGATCCTTTTCAGGAGCCTCCTGGTGCTTCTTGCGGGTTGGCCCTTCAGGTGTATTAGCACAGATCTCATCTTCTCGTCAAATCCATTCTCTACAAGTCTGTCAAACATACCGCCGGTTTCAATGGCAAGCACAAAATCAGCATCGACGGATTTGAACTTCAGTTTCTCCGACTCAACATTGTAAGGGATGCCATATCCGCCATCGCCTACATCGTCCCTGCAGTTTATTGTCTTGAACTCGCCCTTTCTGTTTTTCTCCTCAATCGTAATGTTTCCAATGACGCTTGCCCCATTTTCTTCAGGCCTCAGGTTGAAATCCTCCCTCATCAGGGAACTTATCACCTCAAGATCTTCAGAGAGAAGGTTTGATTCGTCCTGGGTGTGAAATTTGCCCAGCCCCCACCCTTCCGATATGTAATACATCTCCCTCAGCGTAGACGTCTTAGATGTTCTCTTCATCTCCATCACGAATTCTATCACATCTATCGCCTTCAGTATATATTCTGCACCATCCAGGGTTTTAGCTGTCCTTGTCACAAAATTGTCTCCGTATCTCCATACAAGATATCTTGGATCAAGCACTATGTTATCCCTGTTTCTTGATGAGACTGAAATCTCAGGTATGTCACCAGATTTCATGGCATTGTAAATCCTGTTAGCTATTTCGATAAGTTTTGTCTCACTTGCTGTCATCTGCTGCACTCTCCTGAATTATGTCAACTTCCTGGATGTTCCAGTCGCCTGGCAATGGGTCTGCCCCCTGCACCTTTGTGACGTCCTGTCCCTCGAAATAATAAACTGTGCCGTCATACTTGCCCTGCACGTTTGATACGATAAATGAAAATGCCGAACTTCCGGATGGCGGAACATCGATAAGGTCCCACGCTTTCTGTTCGCCGGAAAGTTCCCCCGCAGGCGGATCCGGGTATATCTTGATGGATCTGGGTATCGTCGTGTAGTTAAAAACCCTGCAATGCACCGATACGCCTTCGGGAATGGATGAGAAATCTTCTGTCACTAGAATCACGTTCGCAATCTTTGAGATCACGTCATCTATTGGCGGCACATCGTTTCCGGTGACAGATGCTGCCTTCCGGGCTATTTCTGGGATGATCTCGCTCACAATCCTGTACTTTTCCATCACTTTCAGCCTGCGGTCCTTTTTGTTCATATATGTTTTCAGGCTTCTACCGGATATTCGAAGTGCATTCTTTATCTCCTCTATAATTTCAGGAACGCCTGCGATGGCCTCTTTTGATTCAGACGTAAACGGAAGCCTTGTACCAAGAACGTGCACAAGTATCATCATGGGTCCAAAGGGAATTCCAGTGCCGGATCTCTGATCTAATCCATAAGATCGCCAATCGGTTTCTGCTACTGCCCTGGTTATTGCACAGGCTCCAGGTTGAAACAGGAGGGGCACCTTGTTTGCGTACCTGATAATACTCACCTGCTGATCTGCCGGCAGATCGCCGCCATAGACTATTCCGACTTCCACTGAGAATGGATTACCGTTATAAATTGCTGGAGGCCTCATCACTGGTTTAGAATAAAAGGAGGGGTTGATCTCTCCGTAGACATTTCTCAAGCCCTTTCTTATAAAATCGGAACCCAGAGGTGAAAGCGAATCGACAGGTGGATTCATCAGTTTGATCTGCGTGAAGGCGTTCATAAGTGACTTTCCCTTTGCGCTGTCAAGTTCTGAAGGATTCATATCCTGCGGGATATTGGATATCTGCAGCAGTTCCATGGCAGTTTTTTTGCTGACCCTGGAAAACTCCTGAGAGAGAAAATCAACCATATTGTCGTACTTTGTTTCCATTCCCATCTGCTGGATTTCGCCGAGCTCGAGACCTGGAGGAAACGGTTTGACCGGTGTGGACCTTCTTGAAGGGTACTCCACCACTCTTTTGAATGTAATGGTTCTATTGTCCGGATCCGTGAAACGGAGCTCCATGTTTGGATTGACTGCTGCCGTTTCCCTGAGATACTCTATGACCGACTGCTTTCCGATCTGATATTTTCCCTTGGCAGTGATTGATACGGATGTCCCATGCCCCTTGTCTGTAATTATTGGTTTCTCCACGAAAATCCTTCCGGAATTTTCCTTAATGTTTATCCCGAGCTCAAAATAATAACCTACATCTTCTCCTTCCCTCTTCGTGATAACCATTGTCGGTTTCCCCGTTGTGATCTGACCATACATCACAGATGCGGTTATGCCTATTCCCTGCTGTCCCCTGCTCTGTCTCATACCATGGAACCTGGATCCATAGAGAAGCTTTCCAAAGACACTTGGGACATCTCTTCTATCTATTCCCGGCCCGTTATCGTCAATTGTAATTCTGTATTCATCCTTTTCAAGTCTTTCGATCGTAACTGAAATTTCAGGGATTATTCCATATTCCTCGCAGGCATCCAGAGAGTTGTCCAGGGCTTCCTTCACAATCATGAAAAGTGATTTTATAGGTGAATCAAATCCAAGGATGTGTCTGTTTTTCTCGAAAAATTCAGATATGGATATTTCCCGGTTTACTGAGAATTCCTGAGGTTTTTTTGGCATTGAAGCCATAGGCACTGAAAATTTAAAATGATTTCTGTGTTCGTTCTAGATCTTCAACAATGACAGGGATATCAAAACAGTACCATGAACACTACCTCGTGATGGTTACGATGTATCTTGGTGCGGGCAGTAAAGATGTCTCATCCGAAATAGCCGAGATCTTCC
>JAJZOM010000147.1 GCA_021811505.1 Thermoplasmata archaeon
GTCAGGAGAGACTATAACAAAAGACTCGGCAATAATAACGGCTGCTAAGTTAGGATTCAGGGGCAAGCAACACATAACGGCAATAAATGTAGGTGACCTCATGCGTAATGCCATAAGGAATGCAGGCTTTAATTGGCGGCCTTACGTATTGAGGGCATACTTTGATAGCAGGTTGTTAATGGCTCAGGATGAGAGGCTTATCCAGAGGGATTACAGGGCATTCTTCATGGGCCATGTAGGTGATATAGAGCATCGATACACACTGAATAAGGGCAGGCTTTCAGAGGACATGGTAGATACAATGAGGATGGCTTATGAGAAGTCCTGCAAATATTTAGAGACGGAAAGGAAGGGCTTGACAGAGGACGAAGTGGAAAAGAAGTTCAGGACACAGCTTCTGATCATGGCAGGATTTTCAGAACAGGAGATACAGGATAAGAACCTCCTAAATCTGAATGCAGAGGAGATAACCAGGATGGCACGTGAGAAGCTATTAGGAATGAACAGGGGAGATATAACGGCACTGATAGAAAAGGATAAGCAGGAACTTAACGGATCGCATAAGCAGAAGGTTGTCCCTATTGATCTGATAGAGGAGTATATCAACAACGGATTCGTAGTAAAAATGGCATTGGGGAATGATAGGGCGATAGTGGAAATGCCTTAATTTCTCATTTCATCGAAGAGCCGCAGGTAGTCCATCACTGTATCTATGTCCTGAATCCGCATGTACTCCAGCACGCTGCAAGATTCAGTTGATCCAATATCTCTAACAGAGAGATCCATAAGTAACTTACTTTCCCTCACGTCATAAAAATCCATTAATGCAAATTTTGCTTTTAGATTTACAAAGACTATGGCCAATGCCTCAGCAGGGAGATTCCTGCACCGTTCAAGCCCCATGAATTTTTGGATCCATAATTCAGCATATCGTTTTCTTGCCTCGAGCACATCAATTCCGATACATGTGTTCTTTACGGTTTTCCGGTTCAGCCTTTGGTCTGGCTTTCCAGTCAAGATGCCCGCATCTTTCAGAAAATTCAGTGCCTTGTATACCGATTGCCTGCTTATTCCACGTAATTCTTCTGGCATGTCCCCGATAGATATGCGCTTACCGGTTGCCCTGTTTATCGAACGACCGGTCATCCGGTTCAGCAATTGCTTGAATGTCTGTTGTGGGAAATTTAACATTTCAATTACCATGTTTTCTACAGTTTTAAGTTTTTTACGCCTTCCCTGAACACTCATTGTTTAACAAATGTTAAACACGTATATATTTTTATTTAATGTGTAAGTATTAATTAGCGTAAAATAACATTACTAAAATTCGCATTAGGGATTTATGAAACCGCAAATATTCTGGAAGTCGCATGTCCGTAAGGTAAGTGGTAGCTATTACACGTCCCTACCACAAGACTTTGTTAAATCCAATGAAATTCAGCGAAATGACGTGATAATTTTTGTTCTAAAGCGCGACGGCCTCTTGTTGACCTTCCGAAAGCCAGTACCTCCTAGTGAGGAACCGGAGGTTCTCCAATGATCGACCTATCTAAACTTCGAGAAATTAGCAGAAGCGATCCAACATTGAAGGGAATCCTAACAGAAGAGCCAGTTCAAATGACGGAAAGTGAATTTATTGCCAAATTTTCTTTGTTCTGGAATCTACCAAAAACTCGCAGGGAGGCAGAAAAATGACAACTCCAAAAGGGCCGGCGAAGGCCCCTAAGGAACCGAGCAAAGAAGATAGTAAAGCCACGCATAATAATTTTTTGCCCTCTGGGGAAATCAGAGAGCTTCTATCTCAGGATCATTCAATGCAATCGATTCAAGAACTACAAGACAATTGGGATCGAATACCAAGGGCATTCAAAAAAGAAGTTATTGACTATTTATCGGATGCACTTAAAGAATACGGAAAAACCTCGGCATATGGCAAGAAAATTGAAAATTTTCTGACTTCAATTTTGTCTCCAGGTAGTGAAGTCATAAGAAAAATTGAGGCAGCAATACACCCAGCAAGAAACGTAAAAGAGTTTCAGAATGACATTGAGAAAATTCTTAGAATCACCAAGGGGATGGCTGCATATGAGGAATATTTTTCAACTAAGGCAACGTCCCTAACAGCAGATAAGCTTTCGGGAATGCTGGATTTTCTATCAGAGGATGTACCAGATGCCAAGATCCAGCGACTTGCTTTATTTTCATTTAATCAGTTTTTCAGACCCGACGGTGAGGTAAGGATTGCGAAGGAGCTGGAACGAGTCAGGAAACTGATGCTTGATTGTGCGAAAAAAATCCATTCTTTGTATGATAGAGATGTTGAAAAGGAAATATCCAGTCTCCGGGAAGAACTCAAACAAGCAAAAATAGGTGAAAAAAAGAGCATTGAATTTCAAATCAAGCAATTGCAAAAATTTCTCGATCTGCCAGGAAACCTGGAGATCAAGAACGCAGCAATTGATGAGATATCTGCTCGACTGAAAGCGAGAAATATCAAGAATAACAGCGAATTGAACCGGCCTCCGGATGGGGGCATATTCAGGATTGCATTGAGAGATTGCACGATCGAAGGACGCATAGATAACAAATGCCTGAAAATTTCCATCATCCCGTTTAGTCCTGCGCATTTATTGACTTATGCAATGAATGCAAAAATGCTGAACGAGGATGCTGCTAAGCAGGCAAGGCAGTGGTGGGAATTCACGGTTGACGTACTGGGGTATAAAGGAGCAATGACGTTTTACGAAATGTGTGGCTACCTCATGATCACGAGGCACCCGTTGCCCACGGAGCGCACAATTCTTATTATCATAGGCGACCCTGGAAGCGGCAAGGGTACACATTTAGCGGCCACACAGGAAATGCTAACCTACGACCAAATCAGGTTGTTTGCTAAAGCGGACCCGCATAAACTGACCGATCCAAGGGAACACTTCAGCAGGCAGAACTTACAGGGCAAATTGGCTCTCATTTCCGGTGATTTGAAGCATACCAAGATACGGGATTTTTCAGAAGTTAACGATTTGTTCGGCGGTGAACCGCAAGAAATCGAAAAGAAATTCAGAGATCCGACCACTGAAGATCCAATTTTTAAGGCGATCTGGGCAATCACGCCGCCGCTGTTCAAGGTAGATCAGGCAGGTGGGGCATGGCGGCGCACTATGTTGCTGTTTACAAGGCCCGTTCCCAATAAGGACCGGGACAACGGTTTGAAACTAAAGATGCTAAGTCAGATGGATGGATTTTTCCTGAATGCACTGATTGGCTTATCTTACCTTGCCACGGGTGGATGGAAGTTCACCGGCGAATTGACCGATGCTGAATTGGAGGAACTGTGGACTTTTCACTCGGATAGCGTGCAGGTATGGGCACAAAACATGAGCCCGGAACCGGACGCCGTTGAAAGTGAAATCGAGATCGCAAGCACATTGGACGGAAAGAAGATGGAACATGTATCCAAAGAAAACACGGATGCAATGCACATCGTTGACGATCTCTACGCGGAATATGCAGACTGGTGCGCCAGAAAAGAGATTGAACCGGTTAAGCCAAAAACTTTTTCAGCATGGCTCGGTAATCATGGGTACATACTCAAGAAAAAGGGCATTGAGGAGGGGAGATTCAAGGGCGAAAGAAAAATTGTTACCTTCGCAGGTTGGATCGACGATGATGGCTCTGATGAAGATCTGAAAACGGATCGGACAGAGGGTGATATCTCTTGGGAAGCCTATTATAGCCAAGCCCCGCTAACACTTGATAACGTGTCCGATTCACATGGGCAACTTACGCGTAACGAGATAGAAAAAAAGGAGAATGATAATTATCATGATCATGATGTTACATGTATAGAGTTGCCCTCATGGATCGGACACATGGTAAAGCAATCACCGGAGACGGCTAATATAGGCTTTCCCCGTGATTCTGATCCGTGTCCGATCCGTTTTGAAAAACAGGAAGTGGAAGACTCTTTCAAAAATAAAAACGACCCAGAAACTATCAAAAACCCTTCAAAATCCGATGCCCAGAGTAAAAGAAAACGATGGGAACTCAATCCGAAGTTGGAACTGTTCAATTTGGTGGAAGAATATGCACCTAAGTCTAAGTATCATTCGTTGACGGCAAAAGCTATCGATGACATGATCGCCATGTATGGCATCGATCTTTCGACCATTCACGATCTGTGCGAGGAACTTGCAAGAGATGGTGCATTCCTAAAAGACGAAGATGGAGGCTACTCGGTAAGCCGGAAGTTCATTTTAGGGGGAGACTCTAAGTGACCTCCAAACGTAAGCCACTCGGATTAACCACTCGCAGGCAGCGTTCCATTTTCATAACCGAACTCAAGCACCGTGGATATATCAAATTCTTCAATTGTGAACATCCAGGCCCCAACGAGGCAATCACGAATTATCAGTGTTTGCTATGCATGGAAGTCATTACCAGGAGGCATATCCCCAACCACTTCAAAAAGGGCAGCCTGCATGTGGAAATTGGTTCAAAAATAATTGAGAGCATGGCAGCTGATGGCGAGATCGATGCACCATGTACCTTGATGGTATAGATCTATATTTCAAAAGAAGAAAACAAAACCGATCTTCCTTCTCCCCACATGCGCGAATAATTTTAAAGGGGTAAAAATTGAAATTTCTTTTTTCTATCAATCACTGCAAATACTATCCCTGCAAGCAATTTATCTGATACTTTTTCTGTGATCCATAATCGCAAAGAAGCATTTTCCTCTGAAAATAGGCATTCCCTGAATAAATGTTAATATTACCGAAGTGCATGTTTACGTATGGATGAAAATGAGCAAGGCGATCTTAACAGGATTCCTATCGGTGCAGCATTATATCAACAGTACCTGCTGCTGCAAGAAGAATATTCGTACGCATTGAGAATATGCGGCCACAGCACGAAATATGAATATACGGAGATGCGGACCATGTTCTCGATGGCATCAGCGCAAGGACAGTACCCAGAACTTATGAAATCCTATTTGGAGAAATGGGATGCCTTAAATCAAAGATATGGAAACCCCGAGCAGACCGGATGGGAATTCCGTTCGTCAGAAGCGGGAGAAAGAAAAAAACTTCTCGAAGAGATGCTTTTCAACATCGGCATAACACGAATGGACAGCAGGCCCCAGCCGCCAGAGATCCAAAGGTTTGATTACGGCTACAGGTTTGATGCGAGGGTCATCATCGATTCATATTGGAAACAACGAGAAAAAGAGAATAGAAACCTGAATATTGTTTGTTGCGGCAAAGTCGGCGGAGGCAAAAGTTACGCGTCCCTTTCCGTGGGAAATTACCTTAATCAAAATTACAATCTTGAGAATATCTGCTACGAGGTTTCCGAGTTCATAGGCAGGATGCAGAGCCAAGCGAAGGGAACCGTGATCGTACTGGACGAAGCTGGAAGCGCGGCAGGCAGCAGGGATTCAATGACGGCAGCATCAAAATCATTATCCAAAACAATTCAATCGACCAGGTATCTACAGATGGTTTCAATCTTCAATATTCCCAACCTGGCATTCCTGGATCGACAGGTTAAGACAATGCTTGACCTGGTATTCACGCACGAGGAAGAAATGCGGCAGGGTGAATTCGCTGTCGCCGTTCCTGATCTTACCGCGGATGGAAAAGACATAGAATTCCATTCCATCAGATACGATTCCAAGATTATCAAAACTGTATATTTCCCACTTCCGCCGCCCTACCTCATAAGCGAATATGAATCGCTGAGACGGCAACACAACCTGACCCAGCTCTCAAACTTGAAAGAAAAGTTATCACCAAGCGTGAAAGAGGATGGCCGGGGCAAGAGCCCCAATTCTATTAAGAACTTGAAACCATTTAAGGGTGATTGAAATGCCAAGTGAAGAAGATATAAAAAACTCAGAGTGTGTTCTCTTTCTCAGAAAGAGATTGTACGGAATCTACAGGGAATGCAAGGAAAAGAATGATTACTCAAGGTTGGCTACAGAGCTCTTTTACTTGATTCCGAAGTCTATCTCTTTGGACTTTTATCCTGAAGATGATCGGGTAGGGTTTTACAAGTTTTTAGAATTCATCATAATGAAGATGAGACCCGAATCAGAATGAGAAAATGAATCGATATCTCCCCGCTTTAATTGGTTCGATATTCGCAATCGTTCTATCACGTTCATACGTCTTTATGGGTGGCAGCCTAAATTTCTCCTTTTTTGGTCACCAGTTGCACCATCTTTATTACGGCTTATCAATCCTGATCCTTTTACCTATCCTGAAAAGGAAAGGCATATCTTATGAGTGGATATATTTCCTGTTTGGCTTTTCGTTAGGACTCATAAGCGATGAGGCAGACCTTTTGTTAAGCATTGGTTCCCCATATACACTCAGGCTTTATGATAATCCTGTGAACATCGCAATGGACTTGGTTTTGGTCCTTACTTTCTTCAGATTAAGTCAGACTCATTCTTACGTCAATGGTCTTCTCTATGACAGTGAGACTGTGCTATGATCTTTAAAAAGAGCGTTACGAAGGATTTGGATTCCTGGATCGGCAAACACATTAAGGCAGTTCTTAACAATGAAGGATCATACTACATCGGATTACTGATTGAAGAAATGAAAAACGGTTTATTGATAAACTCATCGGGAAAACATGTTTACGTTCCTTTTGAGTCCATTCTAAGCTTAGAGGAACTAACGGATGTAAGTGAGGATGTATAATTCATGCACCCATTCCGATGGACTCAAAATTCGATTTTAAAAAGAGTCATAGATATAAGTCTTATATTCAGGCATTATTATATTTTGAAAGTGAGTCAATGAGTATATAAAGAGAAACGAGAAATAGTCAAGATGCATGTACAGTTTGTATGATTGCAGAGATAGTATTTTAGGTATTATTCAAAAATACTAAACCGTATATAGAATGGGCTTGGCCGGATTTGAACCGGCGGCCTTCGCTGTGTGAGAGCGATGTCATAACCGCTAGACCACAAGCCCTTTCTGCGCCAAATTGCATTATAAGTTATTATATTA
>JAJZOM010000242.1 GCA_021811505.1 Thermoplasmata archaeon
CCTTTCTTCAAAATATTATATTCATGATACCGGCCTTCATCTCCATGGGATTCCTTTATGGTTTTTATGCGGCTCCGTCAATAACCATTGCATCAGACGTAAGCCATGATAACAGGGAAGTCGGTTCTTCCACAGGTTTCCTGAATTTAACCTCACAGGTTGGTGCAACTATCTCCCCCTTCCTCATAGGATTGATCAGCGATCTTACCGGAAATCTCAGGCTGTCGTTTGAGGTGGTAGGATTCATCTCGATTCTGTCTCTAATGATTGCTCTCCCGTTCTATAGGCGCGAAAAGGAAACTATTTAAAGCAAACTATTATGAACAGGTATGATCAGGAACGAGATAAGCAGTGGCATACTCGTTTACAGAGTTAAAAACGGATTAAGGGAATACCTGTTCCTCAGGAGAAAAGAAGGATTCCTGGATCTTACGAAGGGGCACATCGAGGAGGGCGAAAGCGACTTGATGGCAGCCAAAATGGAAACACTTGAGGAAAGCGGTCTTGATGTTGAGCCAATAAAAGGATTCCGGGAAGAAATGCACTATAGCTACTCCGGAAGAGGATGTGAAATAAATAAGACAGTCATAATGTTCCTCGGGAAATCGGGAGAGAATGCAGAACCCAGGATTTCACATGAGCATGTTGGTTTTGTGTGGCTGAATTACGAAGACGCATTAAACAAAGTCACATTCAGGAATCAGAAAGACCTGATCATGCACGCTGAAACATTTATTGAAAAAAATAATCAGCTTCAGGCATAGGTTTCAGAACAGCTTTTTCATGGCACCGGAATGCAGCGTGTATTTATGGTCGGCAACATATCTTTCAGCGCTGTCCTGTGTCACGTAAATAACGTCCATGGACATCCGGCCGGCCATTTTCTGCATGGATACAAGCAGTTCCTCACCCTGGCTTATATTTGGCATCGTCTCGTCAAGCAGGATAACCCTCGGTTTCCTGATGAAACTAGTCGCCATGGCAACCCTCAGTTTCTGGCCCAGACTGAGTTTTGAGAGTTTTCCGGAGTAGTTTATGCCGAATATCTCCCTTAAGGACTCAATATATTCACTATCCGGTTCTTCCACGAATTTTAGGGGCCAGTGAAGGTGTTCCTCAACGGTCATGTGATCAAAATACGTATTCTGGTTTATGTACACGATCTGGCGAAGTTGCACAGGTTTTTCAGTAAGATCCTCGCCGTTGATCTTCACTGTTCCGCTATCAACCCTCATGAATCCGGCAAGGCATCTCAGGAACGTTGTTTTTCCTGAACCATTTTCACCAGTCAGCTGGATCAGCCCTTTTTCGGCAATATCTGCCCTGAGATACAGTTCGCCGATTTTCCTGGTGAACGACGCCTCAATCATAATCTAAAAACCTCCCCGGAGTAATTTTTCAGGCCCGGAATCCGTGTGTGCCCTTCCCCTGAGGCTGATCACCCTGATGACGACGAGAACGATCAGCGAAAATATTATCATGATCGCAGAAGCCGATATTGCAACTCCAGGCCCGTAATAACCGTAGTACTGATAGATCAGGACCGGCGCCGGCTGGACTCCCCTGAACGGATACTGGAGAACATAATAGGAAAGTATGGCAATTGATCCGAATTCACTCATGGCTCTGCTCATTGATGTCAGGATGGCCGAAATCACCTCCCTCAGTGATCCGGGAACAACTACTGAGTAAAGGATCCTGATCCGGGACGCACCCATGGAAAGTGCATAAAGTTCCGGTTCTATGCTTCTTGACGTGAACACTGATTGTGCAGACCTGATGTATACCGGCATAGCAATGAAGCTCAGAGCCAGTATCAGGCCCTGGACAGAATCAAAGAGCCCGAATCCAATGGATGACAGGAACCTTCCGAGGGGAGTGATAGGGCTCCCAATGATCAGGAATGCGATTCCCACAATTGGATGGGGTATGGATGCCGGGATATCCGAAACGGTCTCCCAGATCACATGCGATCTCCTCGAGAGCTCATAGGAGAGAGGGGTGAATACCGTGAATATTACCAGTGAAGCGATTCCCGAGGAGAATAACGTGAGGGCAATGGACATCAGTATTGTGCTGCCGTACTTCGCGGCATCATTGTACACGAAGAAGCCGTAGTAAAGTATGAAAATTACAGGTATGGCAGTCACTGCAACCGAGATCGCCGAAATGAACCATACTGCATCACGCATTCCCCGGCGAATTCTCATCCTCTGCAACTCCACCCTTCCTCTACTGTATTGATCCACCCTGCCTTAACTTTCCCCTAGATATCATGCTAAGGATCGGGTTCGGAGGGGAAGTGTCATTGAACAGCAGGCATGTAGACAACGGCGTCATTCCAAATTTACTCAAGTTCTTGTTGTTCAATATTACGTACTGCACGAACTTGAGGGAACTATTGCTGATCAATCCGTTGCCAGCAAGTGCGGAAATAAATAGAAATATTGAGGATCCGCTGACCACGCCTGCAGTTGTGTTAAGAGAGAACCCGGAGTAAAACCCCGAGAGGCTCGCGTTCCCGAAATTCATTACATCCGGCAGTGAAACATAACTCAGGCCATGGGCTATTGCTGCTGATTTGTATATAAAGAGGAACTGTATATCTCCCGAAGTAAGTGGCGCCACAAGCTCTGCAGCATTCGGACCGGATACGTTTCCTCCTTTTGCATCGATTCTCTTTATGAAATATTGCTGATCTTTCCCTCCATACAGGTAACCGGCGATTTCGAGGGATATCCATCCCCTCAACCCGGCCGGATCGCTGTTTGGATCCGATATCCCAACTTTTACGTTACCGGAGGTAAGGTTAACAAATGCACTGGAAAAATATGTGCTGTTGTTGCTTTCAAGCCCCAGGTTGATCTGATCCACTATGCTGTTGACGGCCTGAGGATGTGTCGAATTGGAATAGGCCAGGACAAGCTGATCGGACGCGAATGCAACTGCCCAGCCACTGTAGCGGTTTCCAAGATAACCTGAATCGTAGGCGTTGAGGGCAACGGAAACAAAAACGTTCGCCGGCGCACCCTGAGCGATTTCCCGTGCGTCCGTATACGATCCGCCGCCTTTTGCCTGGGCAACGCCGATTCCAGTGGAATTGTGAAATCCCTGCAGCAGGTAATTGGTCTCTCCGACGTATGCATCAGCTGCGTACGTTATAACAGGGGCAGTTCCCCCATTCTGCAGAAAATCGTAATAGGCTATGTAAATTCCCACCGTCAGGAGCATGACCATTATTGCCAGGGCAATGATCTTTCCGGGCTTCATATCGGTCTCATATTTTTGGTGCATACTTAAATATGTTTAAATCAGGCCTATTGTAAACATATTTATTTACATAATGGATTGAGCCATGGCAATGGCTGATAAAAAGACCGATGCAAAACGTTCATTCCTCACAGGTAGACAGATGGAGATTTTCACGCTGAGAAGTGAAGGGAAATCCACCACAGAGATATCTGAAATCATAGGGACAACTCCTCAGAACGTCACAATACTTGAAAAGAGGGCGAGGAAGAATCTTGAGAAGGCCATAGAAACCGTCAATGCCGTTAAAGACATGAAAATCGTGCTGAATCTCAAGATACCTGAGAATACCCACATTCTCGATGCCGTCATGACCATAATCAGGGAGGCAGACAGGTCACAAATAAGGCTGAAAGACAATATTATAGGGATTCTGACGAGACTTAAGATGTCTATGGACACGGATATACGGAATGGGCTGATTCAAAGAGAAACTGCAGTGATGATACTGCACGACGGGGTTCTGCTGTTCTACTGAATCCGGCGGATTGAGTCAGCGGAATCTTATGGTTCCGCCGGAAGGGCTTCCCGGAGGTTTTAACCTGAACAGCAAAGAATACAGCTGGATGGGTGCCCTCCCTTTTTTCTCCGGTTCCTTCAGCCTCAGGAACAGGAACGATGACAGGAACCTTCCGATAAATACGATCATGTATCCATACATAAGAGCCTCGCGCAGAGGGAAATTCTGCATAAGGTATCCGAGCAGATATCCGCCAGACAGGGCGCCAATAAGATAAACAATGCCATTAAAGCCGTTAATTATGGAGATAAACTCGGCTCTCCTGTCATGTGGCACCACGTCCAGCATGTATGAACTCATGACTATATTCTGGATCGCCCCAAGTAACCCGCTATATATCTCAATAAGCACAAACTCGTTGAAATTACCGAAAAATGCATACATAACCGGTATGGCACTCAGCATGATCCGGTTGAGGAAAATCAGCGGCGGGCGATAAATCCTGTCCGTAAACCTGCCGAGCAGGTACTGGAATATTATGGCAGTTACAAGTGCAGCAACTGTGAGTACTGCAACACTGGCAAGCGAGAAATGCATCACGAGAACCATAGTTATTGGAAACATGGGCCATGCCATGGACCAGAACAGGCCCTGCACATTCATTGCAACGAAGTAGTTGTAGAAGAGTCTGTTCTCTTTGAGGCTCATCAGCGTCTTTCGGACACTTCCAACCAGAATGGTCTTTCTCCTGTTTTCTTTCAGCCTGGATACAAGAATCGACGATATCACGTAGGAACCGGAGGCAGCGAAAAATGGTATTATTATGTCCCTGGTGACAGTCCCTCTGAACAGCACTGTCATGGCGATGAGGGCAATCACGGTTCCTATGGAACTCAGGTTATTTATGACGGAAAGGAAATGTGCTCTCGTCGAAGACTCGGTTTCATCCGCTATAAGGGAGAACCAGTTCACTGTGATCAGGGCCGAAAACAGGGAAATTGCGGCGTAGACAATGATCAGCTGCACCGGTGTCCTGATTATCCCAAGGGAAAACCAGAGAACAGCCAGGCAAATGCTTCCGGCTATGAGGAATGGTTTTCTCGTGCCCACCCGGTCACTCAATCTTCCCCATAGCAACTGGCCTCCATTTCCGATGGAGTTAGCTGAAGACTGGAGCCATCCCATCTCAATGGCCGAGGCACCCAGATAGACGCCATAAACACCAACAAAGGAACTGGCTGCAGTTGCACCGACAGCAATTATGAAGGATCTGATGGCTATTATGCTTCTATTGGTCATTTGTGATCAATGAATTCGCAAAGAGGAGAGAATGGACACATTGAATAACCTTTTCTCAACGCATTTAAGTTTTAAGCGATACCGCGTGAAGATCGATGAAGGAATAACCGGTATCCTCCAGCCTTTCCGGCGATCCCAACAATATCATAATACAGTAAGGGATAAGGCACCATCTTGATCAACATCGGCGTTACAATGGGAGACCCGGCTGGGATAGGGCCGGAAATAGTGGCAAAATCGCTCACAAGATCATGGGAAAACGATGTGAGGTTCACACTGATAGGAAATCGTGAGAACTTTGATGACATCTCCCGGAGAGTTGGTCTTGGTTCGGGTTTCTCGGATAAATTTGAATTTGTTGATATTCCCGGTTCGGGGATAGAATACGGCAAGGTTAAGAAAGAATCAGGCAGAATAGCGCTGAGGAGCATAGAGGAGGCGACGAAAATGGCACTACACGGAGAACTCACAGGCATATCCACGGCACCAGTCAACAAGGAAGCGCTGCTGCTTGCCGGCTCAAGCTACAAGGATCACACAGACATGCTGAAAGCTCTCACTAATTCACAGAAGGTATCCACGGTTTTTGAGGTCAGGAAGCTGAGGATAATATTCATGACGAAACACGTCTCTCTTCTGGATGCCTGCAGGTCTGTCAGAAAAGGCGATGTAATGGAGATTATAGCAATGGCGGATCAGGCATTGAAGGCGCTGGGCATCAAGAATGGAAAGATTGGGGTGGCAGCATTGAATCCCCATTCTGGAGAGAACGGGTTATTTGGAAGGGAGGAGATCGATGAGATAATCCCTGCGATAAATGAAGCGAAACCGCAATTCAACGTATCCGGGCCATACCCTGCAGATTCGATATTTCACCAGGCTGCTGGCGGGAAATTCGACATCGTTGTCTCCTTATATCATGACCAGGGGCACATCGCAGCTAAGATGTACGATTTCGACAGGACCGTAAGCATGAACATAGGTCTCCCTTTCCTCAGAACCTCAGTGGATCATGGGACTGCCTTTGACATCGCAGGAAAGAACATGGCAAGTGAAGTGAGCATGATTGAGGCCCTGAAGAAATCCGTCGAATACTCTTCCCAATACCGGAATTTTACGCCTTAAACGCACAGTGCGCATGATTAGGCGGCATCGTCATAATTTAGAAACCAAGAAAACGCAGGTTTGAAGGATAGGTAGGTACCCTATTATTTAATTAATCGAATCCGTTTTGTGTTCTAACTAACGGAGAACTGATGGAACTTATGAGTCAATGGAAGTACTTGGCTTCAGGTAAGAAAAGAAGAAAATCAGAAGACAAGATCTTCTGATCTGATTACCTGTGCAAATTCACCATCTATTGATGCAAGATTGACATTGTGGATGGTTTCTGCAGGGATCGTTTCCCCGTGCTGATCTCTTGTTTCGAAGGCCGCGCATGCGTCTTCTATGACATACGACTTGAACCCAAGGTTTCCTGACATTCTCGCGGTTGTACTTACGCAATGGTCAGTCGTGATCCCCATATAGTATACGTTGGGATCTCCCATTTTCCGGAGAATTTCCTCAAGATTAGTGCCTATAAGTGCGCTGTTAACGTGCTTTGTGATTATGGTCTCTCCCTCAACGGGTTTCACCTCATCCTTGAACGCAAAGGTAGGTTTTCCTTCCTTAAGCAGGGATTCTGGCTTCCTGGAATCATGCCTCACGTGAATAACAGTAAGCATATGCTTTCTGAACTCGCTGAGAACACTAGCCATAACGTTTTCTGCATCAGGATTGTTTCTTTTGCCCCATTTTGGGTCATCAAAGCCTTTCTGGACATCAATAATAACAAGCACCGAATTATTGGAAACTTTGACCATATGATATGTAATATCAGCCATTTAATTAATGGTTTTTTATGCTG
>JAJZOM010000192.1 GCA_021811505.1 Thermoplasmata archaeon
TACTGTTGGAGTTTCCTCCTTCTTCCATTTTATTTTCACGTTTTCCATCATAAAGCAGCACCCACCAGATCTGATATCTTGGAGAATCCAATTTTTTCAGCCAGTCCAAACAGATCCTTTTCGATATCCCTGAAGATCGATCTGCCATGGAAACCAACAGCAGTACCTATCTGAACTGCGCTGGCGCCTGCCATCATATACTCGATTACGTCCTCAGCGTTACTCACACCACCGACCCCTATTATCTGGGCCCCAGTCTCCTTCTTTACCTCATATACGTATCTAATTCCCACTGGTTTTATCGATCTCCCGGATAGACCACCGTATCCATTACTCAGGATTGGTCTTTTTGCGTAGATATCTATTGCCATCGCCCTTATGGTGTTTATTAAAACGAAGCCGTCTGACTTTGAGGCAGCGTTGACTGTTTCCATTATACTGGATGTGTTTGCACTGAGTTTTGAGAACACCGGAATTTTTATACTGTTCTTCACAGCTTCCACTATGCTTTCTACCATTTCTGGATCGCTTCCTATCTCAAGACCCTCACCTTTGACATGTGGACAGGAAAGGTTGAGTTCCACCGCGGAAACGCCAAATTCTTCCATTTTTTTCGCAAGAATGGAGAATTCCTCAGGAGTTGAACCAAAAATACTGCCGATAATTGGTTTCCTTGCTTCCCTGGCTATTTTGATCTCCTCTCCATATTTATCAATGCCCGGGTTTGATAGGCCCACTGCATTGAGAAGGTCTCCATGACCAAGATCAGCGACCACAGGCGTTGAATAACCTGATCTCTCTTTGAGGCCAATTGATTTTGTCACAACAGCAGATGCACCCTCTTCAAGGATTCTCTTCATCGTATACCCGTTTTCATCAAGAATTCCTGATCCAAGCATGAGAGGATTACCCAGATATATCCCGGCTATCCTGGTAGATAAGTCTGTCATAAGCGATCTAGAAATGGGATGATTTACGGGACTAAATTACTTTACATCCGGAACTGAAGACTAAATATACTGTGCCATCGCATCTTCCGGAAAATCCTTAAGTTTGATATAAGGCCCGGAGGGAGGGAATGCACCTATGTAGTAGACAGCAGTGACTGTAAAAGGCACCTCTCTCTTGCTGAGGTATCTGGTCCCGCCAAGTTTCGAGAACTGGATAACTGTCTCTGACATCTTGTAGTTCATTATGAGATCGGATGAATATTCCATAAATTCAGGAAGCTTCTTCAGAGGAAGATAATCCGGGATCACCACCGCAGATGCTCCTGAAATTATTGTATCGATCATATCACTTATCCTGGTTGGAAAATTCAGAACAATGACATCAAAGTATTTCGCCAGGTGTTCATAAACTTTAAGATTAAGCCTGTTTTTTGTAAAGGCGTCAAGATCCACGGCCATTATTTCCTCTGCGCCCGAGAGTAGCAATTCCTGTACTGAGTTATAATTCCTGACCTCACCGTCGCTGATCAATGCAGAAGGAATTTCCACCCATCAGCATTTTTCATAGATTATTAATCTATTCCATAAAATAGAAGGGAGAATTATTGTGGAGTTGCTGGTTTAAGGAATTTCCAGTCGTTCTTAGAGGCGGTCTTGCCTCTAATCCTCTGAATATAATTATAAGCAGATAGAGCTGCCACTGCTCCCTGCCCCGCTGAAATTACTGCCTGTTTGTATGGGATGTTTGTAACATCTCCGCAAGCAAAAATCCCTTCCTGGGAAGTCTCTCCGTTGGAATTGATTATAATTTCCTTGGATCCATTCAGGCTCACCAGCTTGTTTATGAAATCTGTCTTTGCTATGTAGCCCATTTCAACAAAGACGCCGTCCACTCTTAACTCCGTTTCCCTGCCCGTAACCTCATTCTTCAGGACAGCGGTTGTGAGAACATCAGTTCCCTTCAGCTGGACGGGTACTGTGCTAGTTATCACCTCAACGTTTCTGAACTGTTCCATCGATCTTACAAGATCCTCGTCTCCAATTACTTTGTTTGATTTGGTAACCAGATATAACTTCTTAGCGAGTCCTGCCAGATAAACCACTGCCTGAACTGCATGATCCCCATGACCGATGACCGCCAGATCCTTTCCCTTATAAAGTGGACCATCACATATTGCACAGTATGAAACCCCTTTCCCGGCAAATTCGCTTTCTCCGATGACGTTGAGGTCTCTTGGAGTTTTTCCGAAGGCGAGTATCACTGATGCTGCATTGAGTACCCTGTCGGTTGTCTTGACCTGAAATCCGCCCTTAGTTTTGTCGATCGATTTGACCTCGTCGTACAGAAATTCTGATCCGTAGAGAATTGCCTGCTCCTGAAACTTGCTCATCAGTTCGAATCCACCGATGCTGTTGAATCCTGGATAATTCTGTATTTCATTGGTAAGCAGGGCCTGACCTCCAATGTCTTTTGTTATGATGAGCGTCCTCATTCCCTGTCTTGCAGAATAAATTCCTGCTGTGAGGCCAGCAGATGCGCCACCAATGATTATTATGTCGTAATCGTTTTCCATTATTATTACCGGCTATGCCTTACTGGATCAGAGCCTTTAGTTTCCTTTCAAGGAGGGCTTTCGGGACAGCGCCTATTGATGCGTCCACTGCCTTGCCATTCTTGAAGAACATGATTGTGGGTATGCTCTGAATTCTGAAGGTGCTTGACACCATTGGGTTCTCATCAACGTTCACCTTTCCGAAATTGGCAACTGTTGAATACTGTCTTGAAAGTTCATCAACAACCGGGGAGACAAATCTGCACGGAGCGCACCAAGGAGCCCAGAAATCAACCATCGTTACCTTGGGTGATTTTACAAAGTTCACGAAAGTACTGTCTGTGAGATCGATAGGACCTGATGGTTTGGTTGTCTTCGCGTTTGTTCCGGACAGCAATTCTTCTGCCATTTTCTTCCTTATATTTTCAATTTCATCGTTTTCCATTTGGATGTTCTACCTTCCTGGTATCAGTCATTACAACTACTATATTTTTAGTTGCCTTCTGACACCATGGTTCTGAATGCATTCATGGTATTTTATGGTATTGTAACTATTGTGCAATACCACTTTATAGTAGTTTGACATATTATATAAGAAATGGGATCATTTAACCAGCTGCTCAAGAAGAACGCATCCTGTAAGGATATGTTCGAATGTTTCTTCGATCTTATGCCCACCGAGGTGAGCATATTCTATATGCTCGATAGTGAAAAGAATCTCGATCAGATATCTGAAGAGATGCACAAAGATCGTACTACAGCCTACCGCTGTCTTCAGAAACTTGTTGGTGCAGGACTGGTCGTAAAGGAAAAAAAGATTATCAAGGAAGGAGGCTATTATTACTCATATTCAAGAGTTGACCCTTCCATAATAAGGGAAATTGTGAATTCAAGGATGCTTGAAGTTAAACATGCACTTAACAATATAGTTAAAAAGCTCGAGTCCGAACTGAATCACAGATGAAAAAGAGCCCCCTGGATGGGATTGTGATTAAGAGGGAATCCATGATATAGATTGTCATTACGTTCTTTTAATGGAATTTTCATTATTTTTACTGAAACACTTTGAATATTGGTCTTTTTAGTGTTTCTCTTCTTACAATAAGAATATATATTAATTCATACATTACTATAACGGTGTTAGAAACCTCTAGATCCTACATGCTGAAGATCGATCGAATTGTCGTTCCTATGGCCAAAGGGGACAGATCTGGGAGAGTTCTGGATCTGTCTTTTAGGATCTCGGAAAAATTTTCCTCTGAAATTACAGCCCTAACCATAAAGAATTCAAGGAGCGAGATCACCTGGAGTGACAAGGTTGCGATCGTTACAAGGGCATATCGAAGAGGTAAAGATAATGGGGTCAAGGTCACGCCAAAGATAAGATCTGCTTCCTCTGTGAAGGAGGGAATTGTGGAGGAGCTTGGATCGCACAATTATGATCTTCTCATGATGGCGACTGAGCGAAGATCCTTTTTCTCAAACTCTATACTTGGACAGATAGGCGATTATGTCCTGAAGAAAACAAGAGTACCCATGGCCGCGCTCAGCATAAGGGACGATGCTGAGGATTACAAAGAAATACTCGTTCCGTTGTCGGAGCAGATAAATACAAGATCGGCTGTATCCTTTGCACTAATTCTGAAGGCTGCAACTGGCGCGAATCTCACTTTTCTTGATCTCAGGAAATTTGACTCAAAGGAAATTCATGGATTCAGACTAGTTTTCGAAGAACTGGACAAGATTATAGAGACATATGGCGCCAACATAAGTATAGTGAAGCCGGTAATCGAGAACTCATTGAGCCAGACAGTCCTGAATGAAATATACGAGAGAAAAACACAGTTGCTGGTAATGGGCTTTCATAATATTGACGGATCCAGGCTAAGGCTAAACCCGTCACTGAAGTCAATAACGAAACTTGCCAAGTGTGATGTTGCCCTAGTTAAGAAATGAGCTGTCGATAATTCCCTTCTGCATCAGCAATTCTATTATCTGTACGTTTATCTGAACTGTGTTGATATAATAAGATCCAAATATTGGAAAGTTCTGTGCTTCATCTGATTTGATCATTCCATCTAGCAGCGTGTTCAACTTTCCTGATGTAAAAAATACACTGTGGTTCATGAACATCAGAGAAAGGTTTTGCGATATCCTGGGAACCTGAATCAGAGCGTCCTGAACCTGTATGTTGGGATCGAGTCCAGAACCTGAATAACTCACCATGTCTTCCGTAATCTGAGATATTGTTATGTTCGGGTTCATCTGCAGGAACCTGTCGATATAGTTTTTCGTGATGTTCAGCAGAGCCGGGTTGTCAAGAGAATAATTATATGATCCGGATTGCGAAAGATTGTAGTTTATCGCAGATGGCCTCGGCTGGAAGAATATGGAAAGGTTGAATGCTTCGGCGAGATAGTAAGAACCATATACAGTTCCGTTTATAGTTATTGGATTCCCTTCCGCCTGTCCTGGATCTATGCTCTCGGTTATGAGTGAAATAGCGCCGGGTATCACAAATCCCACAATGAGCATAATTATAATCGTGAAAGCGGCCACTCTGGTTACACCTGTGAATGATTTTCTGTTTACCATGTAACGCCTCCTGCCAGGAGAAGCATATAGATCACCTTTATCGCAATGAATGGCAGTATCACTCCGCCAAATCCATACAGTCCTATGTTCCTTTTGAGTATGTCAGAGACGCTAGCGGGCCTGAATGTGACTCCTCTCAGGGCCAGTGGCAGTAGCGCAAGAATGATAAGCGTGTTGAAAATCAGTGCCGACGTTATTGCCAGCAGCGGATTCGTCAGATCGAGTATGTTGATGTACGAGAGGGAAGAGAATGATGCAAAAATCGCAGGAAGTATAACGAAATATTTTGAAATGTCGTTGGCAAAGCTGAATGTTGTCAGCGCCCCTCTGGTGATCAGAACCTGTTTTCCCAGAAATATGACATCAAGCAGCTTTGTGGGATCATTGTCAAGATCAACCATATTGGCAGCTTCTTTGGCTGCCTGGGTTCCGGAATTCATTGCAAGACCAACGTCGGCTTTTGCAAGCGCTGGTGCATCATTGGTTCCGTCTCCGACCATTGCTACCATCCTGCTCTTTTCCTTCTCCAGCAAGACTACCTGATATTTGTCCATGGGAGTGCTGTTTGCAACGTACTCATCAATCCCGCTTTCCAATGATATCTGCTGAGCTGTTATCTCGTCGTCTCCTGTGCACATTATGGTTTTTATATCCATTTTCTTAATACTTTCAATTCTTTCGCGGATACCGGGCTTCAACATATCCGCAAGCTCTATGACACCAACAAATTTCCCGTTTCGTACAACAGGAAGTGCAGTGCCCCCACGTGATGATATTTCCTTTGAAATTCCCTCTATGTACTGATCCTTGATTCCATATTTTCTCTCAATTGCGGAAAGTGCACCTTTTATTATACTTTCATCAGCCTTTTCAATTCCGCTGAACTTCGTCTCAGCAGAGAATGGCAAAAAAGTATATTCTTTCACATCGTCTTCGCTGATCTTTGCACCTTCAATCCTTGCCAATTTCGCAATTGATATCCCCTCCCTGGTTTTGTCTGGAATGGAAGCCATAAGACAGTATTTTACAAAATCACTGTAATCAACTCCGGGAGCAGGATAAAATTTCTTTGCGTCCCTATCTCCAATGGTTATGGTACCTGTTTTGTCCACAATTATGGTATCGATATCACCTGCATTTTCAACGGCCTTTCCGCTTTTTGCCATAATATTGTATTTTGATATCCTGTTAATGGAAGCAATACCAATGGCAGAAAGCAGTGCTCCTATTGTGGTGGGAATAAGACATATCAATAGGACAATTAGGATCATGAGATTTGGACTGATTCCCATATAATCGGAAAGAGGATAGAGAGATGCAGTGACAATGAGGAAAATGAGAGTCAGGCCTGCGAGAAAAGCAGTCAGCGCCGTCTCGTTTGGAGTCTTCTCCCTGGTGGATTTGTTTACCAGGTCTATCATTTTGTCAATGAAAGTCTCGCCTGGATCGCTTGAAGCCCGGACTTTAATCCGATCAGTAGTTAGGGTAGTGGAACCCGTAACGCTGTCCCCGACTATCCTCAGTACCGGCCTGGATTCCCCGGTTATGCTTGATTCACTTACGTATCCGGACCCATCTATAACCTCACCATCGGTTGGAATCTCTTCGTTTTTCTCGACTATGAACACGTCTCCCTTCCTGAGGTCAGAAGATTTTACCTCCTCTATTGTCCCATCACTCTTCAACCTGTGAGCCAGTGTTTCTTTCCTGAGCTTCCTGAGTGATGCCACAATTGCCTTACTCTTTCCCTCGGAGATAGCGTAACTGAAGTTTGCGAACAATAATGTGAGGAATAGGAGGATAATTACAGAGAAATAAAATTCTGGATAG
>JAJZOM010000003.1 GCA_021811505.1 Thermoplasmata archaeon
AGAAACACTCACTCCCATGGATCTCCACCGATCGACCCACTTTTTAACGCTTTCCGTCTCCATTATGAATGGAATCCCCCATCCTATCTTTGCAACATCAGTGTATTGGGCAACAGCCTCAACTTCCTCTCGTGGAAAAATAGAAATCCTGTCAAGAACCATTGTTATCCCCTCAATATGTGGTTTTGGCCTTGATGCGTCAATAATTTCCTGCAAAAATTTGGTCACGCACCGTGATAAATAAATTATATATGAATATTTACGGTCTTAACATGACAATTTATAAGAAGAATTTTCCAATTACCTGAATAATTATTGCCTATAAAATGACTTAAAATCCCTTCATACATCAACTCGCATGGAACAAATTGATACCTTTCCAGACGAAAACTCGAATGCTATTGAGATTGTAAAGTGGGCATCACGAGAATACGAAACAAATGCAATCTTCGCCTGCAGCTTCAGTGCAGAGGATATGGTGATACTTCACATGATTGTTACATGCAGGGATGCAGGCATACAGATTCCGGAAGTGATTACGCTTGACACTGGAAGGCTTCACGAGGAAACTTATGCAGTCATGCAGTCTGCAAAGGAAAAATATGGCATTGAAATCAAGGCGCTGCACCCGGATGCAAATGCCCTGAGCGAACTGGTGAGCGCGTATGGCCCGAACCTGTTCTACAAATCTGTTGAGTTGAGACAGAGATGCTGTAATGTACGGAAAACGGTTCCACTCAACGCCGCACTTGAAAACAAGCTTGCATGGATAACTGGTCTCCGGCGGGAACAGTCGCCTGGAAGGTCACAGGTAAAGAAAATATCCAGGGAAGTTGCGAGAAATGGCATCTTAAAGATTAACCCAATTGCAGACTGGAGTGTTGAAGAAGTCTGGAGCTACATACGGCAACATGATGTACCTTACAACAGCTTGCATGATAAGGGTTTCCCAAGCATAGGCTGCGCTCCCTGCACGCGCGCAGTTCTTCCCGGCGAGGACATAAGGGCAGGAAGATGGTGGTGGGAGGGAGGCAAGAAGGAATGTGGGATACATGAACTATCCCTGGATCCCAGAAACATAATCTCCGGGAGATAGAGTGCATGTTGTCTGAACCGCATGGTGGTAAACTTATCTCCATACAGGAACTAGATACTTCCGAAGCATCTGGACGTGACATCGGAATAAGAATCCAGATAAAGGAAGGTATGAGATCGACGATAAAATTGATCTCCCATGGTGTATACAGCCCATTGAAAGGTTTCAATAATTGTGAAGATCTTGGCTCAATCCTCAGGCACCAAAGGCTTTCGGACGGCACGATATGGTCAATGCCCATAATGCTTCCTGTCGATGAAAGCATTTACCCTTCCATAATGGAAGGAGATGAGATCATTCTATCAGACAGCATTGGTCCGGTCGCTTCAATGATGATATCGGACAAATTCAGGATAGACTTAAAAGATACGAGCCGACATATATTTGGTACAGATAGCCCAGATCATCCGGGGGCAAAGAGGTTCCTGAGCAATGGAAATCTTTTCGTGGGTGGTGACCTGATCAACGTCTTCAAGTTCAATCTCCCATTCCATGAAAGGGTATTGTATCCAAGGCAGACAAGAAGCTATTTTGACCGCTTGGGATGGAAAGACGTGGTTGCATTCCAGACCAGAAACATTCCCCACCTTGGACATGAATACATGCATCTTAAGGCACTCGAATCGCATGACGGATTGTTCATAAACCCAGTAATTGGGAGGAAAAAGAGTGGTGACTTCCGTGATGAGGCAATCATAGCGGCATATGATGCGATGCTAAAGCATCACTATCCGGAAGGCAGGGTCCTCATTTCTCCCGTTAACTATGAAATGCAATACGCGGGTCCCCGTGAAGCTTTGCATCATGCAATAATGAGAAAGAATTTTGGCGCGTCGAGTTTCATAGTAGGAAGGGATCATGCCGGAGTCGGAAGTTTTTATGGCCCATTCGACGCCCAGAGAAACTGTGATTCATTCGAGGATCTTGGCATAAAAATACTAAAATTTGAAGAAGCGTCGTACTGCAGGAAGTGCAATGCAGTATCATTTACAGGTGATTGTAATCATGCCCCTGGTGAAAGGCTCAAGTATAGCGGAACTGAAGTGAGGAGAATGATCCTGTCCGGCTCATCCGAAGAGAAGATAAGTGTCAGGGAGGAAGTTCTCGATTCCGTAAGAAAAATAAGCCCGATGTTCCAGGAATGATCCCCTATTATCCAAGTCTCTGGTCTCCAAAGAGACACCTTTTCATGCAGCATTCAGTAAAATAGGTCATTCACCTGAATGCTGGATCATTCAAATCCAGCATAGTGGCTTTTGTCTTCTTAAGCATATTATTGATTTTTTTTTATACCTAAATGTATTTTAGGGAAAATCAGATTTGGCATCATTGATATACAAAATATCCGGTAACGTAATATACAGTAACGATGCAAAGGTAGGGGACATCTCATATCAGGGGACTGGCATGCGCTTCTATCAGGCAATATTTACCGGACCCGTCAATTTCACGCTTGAGAGAATGGGGAGAGGCTTCAAGATCCTTGACAGCGGAATGGACATGGGAAAAACGGGACGCGGATATATTATCGAATATAATTTCCAGACATACAGGCCCAGGAGCGACCAGCTGAGGCAATTCATAATGAGCAGGATAAATAGCCTAGAGGTAGAATCAAATGGAAGTACGGTTTTTACCATTAACAGGATTGCAGATGGCTTCACCATTGACTCTAACGATAATACTGCACTTGTTCCTGCATTTGCAATGTACTCAATTTTAGCCCAATACACTATTGCGGGAGGCATGAACACATATATACAGGCGCGTGCACAAGTCCCATCCTTATATCGTGGTATATCCACAGCACTAGGCTTTGCTGCACTGATATTTCTCTTCACGGCCGGGACAGGTTATTTACCTGTTTACGTTAGCTATATTCTATTTCTCGCTCTTCTGATCTCTTCGTATGTGGTGAGGTATGCGGGCAGGGTTTCGACAAGAAGAAAGGGTAAAATCGATCAATGAGAACAGATTTCCAATTCCATTCGTCCCTACTTAGCGATTCAAGCGTGGCTCCAGAAGAATTCTTGATTTTGTCTCTGTAGTTAAGACATCGGCATCGTGTAAAGAAAGTGACAGTCTTTCCCATATATATGCAATAAACAAAGACTGCTGCACGGGCAGCATCTTGAATGCAATGAGTGCATTCTCTCATATCTTTTACTGTTGAGGCAACTTCAATGCTCGACCTAATGCGCAATAATTGATTGGAAATGAAAATTGCGTTGCTTCAACAGTCACATGCCATGTTTAGCGATCATAAAATCCTATAGGTTATAATGTCTGAAGATAATGTTCTTGAAATTATCTGCAGCAACCATTACAGCAAATGCAATCGCAAGAACAAGTAGCACATATTCAATTGGTATAGCAGTTACAAGTATTCCAGTGGCAGATATTGCGGAAATGAAGATTATATCGCAGATGCTCGCAAGCAGAAGCCACTTGCTTGGTCTGGAACTCCAGAATCTCTTCCTTTCGCGAACCATATAGACGGTGAACTGACCGGAAAATACAAGCATGTCAAATATGTAAGTCTGGATCTGACCAAGGGTAAGGTTAAGCTCGGTTGCAGTCCATAGCACAAAAAATGCTTCAGCTATTACGAACGCGGATAGGCTGATTGATGATCCTACAAGCGACCTGACGTTCCACTTTTCAGGTTTGTTTGAGAACCTGACATTGTCTGTCGCAATGGCCATCGTCGCAAAGTCATTTGCAAATAGGAGCAGGATCACATCAAAAGGAGTGGTGACGAAGAATCCATAAATAAAGAAGGAGATCGTGAGGAAAAACGCCACTTGCATAGTTTTTATAATCTTGTTGAGAGTGTAAGTAAGCATCCTCTGGAATATCTTTCTGCCATCCTCTACTGCACTGACTATATCCATTATTCCCTGATGCGTAAGGACTATGCTGGCGGAGGCCTTTGCAACGTCAGTAGCAGTGGATACCGCTATGCCGACTTCTGCCTGCTTCAGTGCGGGGGCATCATTTACGCCATCGCCAGTCATCCCTGTGATGTGCTTCTTTCTTTGGAGAGCCTTTACGAGATTGAATTTATCTTCCGGAAGGACTTCTGCAAAAGCATCACAATCCTCCACATCCCATTCGCCATCGGAAGAGGCTGGAATCTTGCATATTTTTTCTCCCATTCCAATTTCCCTGGCTATCTCCAACGCAATGGGCTTAGAGTCGCCTGTTATCATTCTGGGTCTGATGCCAAGTTCCCTGATCCTCTTTATGAGCCCGGCAGAATCATCCCTAGGCGTGTCATGAAGCGGTATTAAGCCGCAGAACTCATAGTCCTCTCCATTGACCGACCGGGCAACGCCAATGGATCTGAACCCCTTCATAGCAAGCTCTTCAACCTTTCGTAGAACACTTTCTTTCTCAACTTGTTTGCTTAATTCAAGAATTACTTGTGGAGCACCCTTAGTTACACTTATTATCTTGCCTTTCCCTTGTGCGACGGCTGCTGTTCTCTTTGTTGACGGATCGAACGGCACAAATTTTTTTACTTCATAGTCCTTTGAATCAACTCCTGCACGTCTTGCATGTTCAAGTACTGCTAAATCGATAGAGTCCTGGCTCGAGACATCTGAAGCCAGAACGGCGTATAATAGCATTTCCTTCATATCAACGCCGTAAGCTACAGGATCAGATACGGAAATCCTGTTTTGAGTCAGCGTGCCTGTTTTGTCGAAACATATCGCGTCCATCGATGCTGCATCCTCTATGGCAGAAAGCCTCGTGACCAGGGCACCTTTTTGGGAAAGATCAATGGCTCCATATGCGCTTGCAATTGTGAAAGTTGCAGGCAATGCCACAGGAACAGAAGCGATGAGGACCACAAGCGAATAAGGGATTGTGTTGTAGATACTTACGCCATATATCAGGGAAAAGATGAATAGTGATATTACGAGTGCAACATCTATTGCAATGAGATACTTCACTATGCTCAGGATAAGTTTTTCAAGGTGCGAATCTGACTTTGCAACTTTAACCAGTTCAGCAGTCTTCCCGAAGAAAGTCTTGCTTCCAGTTGACACGACAACCCCAGTCGCCTCGCCTCTCTTCAGCACTGATCCCGAATAGAGAAGTCCTCCTGCTACCTTGCGCACAGCATTAGATTCGCCAGTAAGCGCGGACTGGTCGACGAGTATCTCACCTGACATCATCTTGACATCTGCGGGAACAAGATCACCTAGCCTGCAATGTATAATGTCACCAGGCACGAGATCCTTGGACTGCACCTCAATCCAGGCCGAATTCCTGAGAACCCTGGCATTAGTCATCATCTTCTTTTCAAGCAACTCAAGCGCATTGTTTGCTTTCGATTCCTGGAAAAAACTAACAAGGCTGTTGAAAAGAAGAAGAGCCAGTATAATGTATGTGTCAACCCTCTTTCCCAGTGCATAGGATATGATGGCTGTTGCTTCCAACATCCATGGAACGGGGGACCAGAACTTACTCAGGAATTTTTTTAATCTGCTCTCTTTTTCCTTTTCTACTGTGTTGAATCCATATTTACTCTGTCTGGCTTTAACCTGTTCCTCGTTGAGCCCATTCTTTGAGGCATCAAGCTGCCTTAACACCTCATTAATATCCTGTTTCTCCACACTGTCTGTCAAATAGGTCTCCGGCTATCATCGGAAATATGTCTTGGTTCATTGATTTTTTGCTTGAAGCTTCGGAGCGGAGATTAGCACCGGCTCTATCCTGTGATTAAGAAACACTAATGTCTATGTGTCCTCACTGGATCCGTCTCCTGACTTCATGAAGCAGGAACTGGATTGTGAATCCACTTATCGCTATGAATAATATTGCGAAAAATATGAATGCGAATTCAATGGCGGAAGCAAAACTCGCATGTTGAAGGAAAGATATGAAAAGAATGACAGCAGATAAGGGGGCAGCCAGGAGCGCGCCAATTTTGAAGGCTGTAAATTTTGTCTTGGTAAATCTTGTCCCTCTCACCATCTTCCATTTACCCGGAAAAGCTAGATCAAGTGTCTTCTTATATAACTCCAAAAGAGTTCCGGGTACCCTTCCCTCTCTCGAAGTCAGTAAATACTCGATAGGCTCTCCCTTGAACTTGAAGCTGAGGGAATTAAGCTGGGACACATCATTTCCCGACAGCACCACATCTGTCACCTCGGAATAGTCCATCGTTACGAAGAATTGCTTTTCATGTAGAAGAGAATAATTGATGTTGCTCTCAACCCTCTTACCTCTATCAAAGCACTCACCCGAGATACTTTCAAAAATAGTTCTCTTCGCTCTGTTTCGAAGTCTGGTAGTTGAATCAAAGCCCCTGCTATTTTCGATAAACGCTTTTCTTTCACTATACTGCATTACCTGGAATGCAAGAATCTCGTTCTGGGTGAATATAAGATGGTTTATATTGCCATTACATGATGCATTGTCAATGGAACCGAGTATCTGTATCATTACCTTGGAAGGGTAAATCAGGATAAAAGTTTCCCATTCTGTCTGGTCCTGGAAAATTGTGTGGTTTTGTAGCTTAAGGCCCAATCTAATGGATAAGAAGTCATTCGATCATTGTAATAGGGTCTTGCGAGACAATGAATTTCTTATACATTTCTGCCAGCACAGAGAACGGGCATGAATACGATCCATGTCTAAGATAAGGTCTCATCCTGAGAATTTTATAATTTTATTGAGTATCATTTATAGTTTTTTACATAAGAGTTAAGGTTAATACGCAATCATGCGCCTGTGGCAGCCTCATTCTCAAGGACCCTCAAATTTTCTGATGCAGTTTTCATAAA
>JAJZOM010000089.1 GCA_021811505.1 Thermoplasmata archaeon
CCATGAAGAGGAAAAGGTCAACGGCCATATCCTCTGTCCCGGAATCACTCTTCCCCATACTTGGGTCAATGAAGTATGCCTGAAAATCAGACGAGATCAGTATATTTGCAGTAGTGAGATCACCGTGTGTCATTTTTATACCGTGTACCTTTCCTATTCCGGATCCTATGGAAAAAAGCACCTCATGTAAATTATTTTCCTGATTCAGGATAAACGTCCTGAGTGTGTGACCTTCAATTTTCTCGTAGGTAATGCTCAATTCTTCTGTATCTATATCATAAACCACAGGTGCACGGGCGCCAGCATCCTGGAACCTGAGAATAAGGCCAACCTCGTTTCTCAGCCTTACAGTTCTAATATTCCTGTCAAGATCAGGGTTTCTGTATTTTTTCCCGATCCTGATTTTCCTGATCACTGATCTCCCCCTGAATTCACCCTTCTGAATCAACGATTCAGCACCTCGGAACTCAGCTATTTCCCCGTCTGATCTGCTGATCCATGGAGCTTCGACCTCGTCAATTCTGTATCTCTGATCGACAGTTGCGGCATCCACCGTATCTTGCATACCATTCTTGAACATCAACAGTCCGGCCTGGGCGATCATGGCACCATTGTCCATGCAGTATGCATCGTCGGTGACATAGGCTTTAATTCCAAGATCGGAACAGAGGTCATTGATCATGCCGCGCAGTCTCTGATTCCTGGCAACTCCACCAGCAAGAAGGATTTCGGATTTTGATGTTTGATGAAGACCTCTTTCGAGGACTTCCAGCAACATGGAAAATGTATACTCCTGAACGCTGAAACAGACATCCTCTACACGTTCACCTTTCCTCAGGAGTTCTCTGGAAGCAGTATATATCCCGGAAAAGGAGGTATCCATCCCCTTCACCGAATACGGCAGGCTGAGAAGCTTATGGCCGTCTTTTGCCAGCTTTTCAATAGCCGGCCCACCTGGAAAAGGATAGCCAAGATCCCTTCCAAGTTTATCCAGCAGGTTCCCCAGGCCAATATCCATTGTTTCACCCATGACCCGGTACCTTCCGCCTATATGGGATATTATCTGTGTATTTCCGCCGGAGACATAGAGCATAACCGGATCGCTGGCACCAGTCAATTTCCTTCCGATCTCAACGTGTCCCAGAGGATGGTTTACGCCAACTATTGGTTTTGCCGACTTAATCGCTAAACTTCGTGCAGCGGTAGCAACGATTCTCAGGCATGGGCCGAGTCCAGGCCCTCTGGAATACGATATAAGGTCTATATCGGAGAGACTGGTGCCTGATGAGGTGAGTGCCTCCTTTATAACGTCGTATATGTTCTCTGCATGGTGAACTGCCGCTTCCCTTGGGTGTATGCCTCCATTCGGGTTCAGGTAAGTTCTGGAAGAATTACTGAGAATGTGCCCCTCATCTACGATTCCACAACTTACTGTGTGAGCAGTCCCTTCCAGGCCCATAACTATCAAAGCTTATCTATGTTCTGGAGCGCAAATAAATATTTAACTTTGGAGAAACCGGGGAAACTTTGTGATTAACGGTTCCTCAATAGATTCTGTGACAGAACAGTAGAATATCTCTGCATGAATGTTCCGGAGCTTCAACATTTTCTTTCTGACTCCCAACAATATTATAAACGGGGTTACCATTAGCAAGAACCTAATTTAGGGTAATACCAGTCAAATCAATTAGAAAGAGGTAAGGCATGGCAAACTCAGTTGCAATAATTGCGGATTCAAAGTCAGGAAAAACATATAAAAAGGAAGTGACACCGGAGAATCTGAACTCTCTGGCAGGAAGAAAGGTTGGAGACGAGGTGGACGGAATTTTCTTTGAGTTGCCCGGATACAGGCTTAAGATAACCGGTGGAAGCACCAATGATGGTTTTCCCATGAAATCAGACCTTCAGATATCGGGAAGGAAGCGAATACTCAGAATTTACAACAGAGGGAAGAGAGCTAAGGACGGCTACAGGAAAAGAGTTACGTTCAGAGGGTCAATAATAGGCCCAGACATTTCCCAGTTGAATCTAAAAATTATACAGTATGGTCCGACACCATTAGAACCAGATGCGCAGAACGACCAGAAGAAGGAGTAAAATGGTAAGGCTTCCACAACCCTCTGTGAACATCGGAATGGTAGGCCATGTTGATCATGGCAAAAGTACGCTTACCAAGGCTCTGACTGGAACAAAAACTGATATACATTCCGAAGAAATCAAGCGAGGTATTTCAATTAAGCTCGGATACGCTGATACTCCAATTTATCGCTGTATCAGGGAGGATGGAGAAGAATTTTATTCCAGGGAGAAAGTGAATGAGAGCTGTGAACTGAGCAGAGTCATTTCATTCGTTGATGCACCAGGACATGAAACACTGATGGCAACAATGTTGTCCGGTTCCTCCATAATGAACGGAGCACTCCTTGTAGTGGCCGCAAATGAAAAATGCCCGCAGCCCCAGACAAGGGAACATCTCATAGCCCTTGAAATAATGGGCATCAAGAATATTATAGTGGTACAGAACAAAATTGATCTCGTAACCAAGGAAAGGGCTCTTGCCAGCTACAAAGAGATCAAAGATTTCCTCAAAGGAAGCGTAGCCGAAAACTCGCCTATTATTCCTGTCAGTGCTTATCATAATTCTAACATAGACACCCTGCTGAAGGCGATAAATGACCGGATACCTGATCCAGAGATCATTCCGGGAATAGATCCACGAATGTATGTTGCACGTTCATTCGACGTAAACAAACCTGGTATAAAGCCAGAAAATTTGAAGGGCGGTGTACTTGGTGGTTCGCTCATCGCAGGGGAACTTTCGCTGGGAGATGAAATTGAGATAGTCCCAGGTCTTCAGACCAGCCGTGGCGGAAAACAGGTCTGGGACAACGTAATTACCACAGTTACTGCATTGATGGCTGGTAAGAATACTTACGAAACAATCAGACCTGGTGGACTCGCTGCGATAGGTACCAAGCTTGACCCCTATATGACAAAGGGAGACTCTTTTACTGGCAGAATAGTTGGTAGAACTGGAAAAGTACCGCCTACAATATTCAGCCTTACCCTGGATTCAAATCTTCTCAAGAGAGTAGTCGGTTTTCAGGAGGAACAGAAGGTTGAACCTGTAAGGAACAAGGAAAATCTCATGCTGACTGTAGGTACATCAAACACTGTGGGCGTCGTTTCCAACGTTCGCGACAACAAGGTGGAAGTTAACCTGAAATATCCGGTTGCAGCATACGAAGGGGAAAGAATAGCAATCGGACGGAGAATTTCCAACAGGTGGAGACTCATCGGCTACGGAAACATAATTGCGTTCGGGTAAGTCTTATTTCCTGTTCGCCTTATAATAAGCGCAATCGTTTCGGACCGGACATTCATCGCATTTTGGTTTCGTTTTACAGAAGTCCTTGGCAAGATATACAAGCATTCCATGGAAGTTCTTCAGCATCGGGACATCATTCCCGAGGTCTTTGTTGACAGCATTTTTTACAGAATATAGCGTTGGGTCATCTATTATCCCAGTTCTTCCGAAGATTCTAATTGTATATTTATCCACTGCAAAAGCAGGTTTATCAAGAGCATAAAGCAGGACGGAATCCATGGTCTCCTGCCCGATACCATTGATCGGGAGCAGAAAATTCTCAAGGTCTGTCATGGATTCCACTGACATGAAATCGAGCTTCCCGTATTTTTCAAGAATCTTGGTCGCGAGGTTATGAAGTCTTCGTGATTTTTGGTTATAAAATCCGGAGCTCCTTATGTATGTGGCGAGCTGTTCCACAGGGAGTGAAGCGATATCCTCAAGGGTTCTCACTCCGTTTCTTTTCATCTCGAAGAGGGCTTTTTCGACGTTTGACCAGGAAGTGTTCTGTGTCAATATTGCACCGATGACAACCTCATCCCTAGTTTCAGCAGGCCACCAGCCTGTTTCTCCAAAATATTCATAGAGCTTATTGTACAACCCTGAAATTGAAAGATTCAAATGATCCCTTAGCCAAATGTGGGATATTTTATTTTCATTCAAGCATCATTTGATCCGCGAAGTTCCGGTAAATTGGTCAGTCAATTCAGTAAAATCTGGGCTCTACTTCAATCTCAAGAAAAGAATTATAAGTTATCTTTCAATCCGTGGCGCATGAGCGAATTTGACGCTATCGTGGTCGGCGCAGGTCCGGCTGGGGCATCAGCGGCTATTAGACTCGCATCTTCCAAAAAAAATGTTCTTCTTGTTGAGAAATCCGATCCACCTGGAAGCAAAAATGTATCCGGCGGGGTATTATGGGGCAATGGACTTTCAGCGATCATACCTGATTGGGAAAAGAGTGCTCCGGTTGAAAGATTTGTAGACACAAAGTCTGTGGCTTTCCTGACTCAGGATTCTAAAATAGGTATAGATTTCAGTTCAAAGAAGCTTGAACAGAAAAAAACAGGTTATACGGTTCTCAGGGCAAGGCTGGATCAGTGGCTGGCTAGAAAGGCAAAGGAAGCTGGCGCAATGGTTATAAACGGAATCACGGTTGAAAAGCTTCACATAGAAAATGGAAAAGTCACCGGTATTGAGCAGGATGGAGACGTAATAACTTCCGACACAGTAATACTTTGTGAGGGAGCAAATCCCCGTGTTGCCATAAATTCCGGGTTGCGCAAACCACTAACTGATCATGATGTTGCAATAGGAGTCAAGGAAGTCATAAAACTTCCGGAAAATACTATAAATGAAAGATTCCACCTGAAGAGTGGTGCCGGATTTGCATGCGAATATGTCCTGGGATACCTTAAGGGGGGCGTTGAGGCAGGCGGTTTTCTTTACACAAATAAGGATAGCATATCGGTCGGGATCGTCGTATCGATGTCCCACCTCAGGAAAAACGATGCTACCCACACCTATGACATGATTGAGGAATTTACTGCCCACCCGTACATAGCTCCACTCCTGCAGGGTGGAGAAATGCAGGAATATAGTGCTCACATGGTACAGGAAGGGGGGTTCAGTTCAATCCCAAAACTGTATGGAAACGGGTACATGATTGCTGGCGACTCTGCAGGTTTCTCATTCAGTAATGGCCTTGTCTTGCAGGGCATGAATTATGCAATTGATTCAGGAATAGCCGCTGCCGATACGTTTGCAGCGGCATATGACAAGAAAAATTTCACTGAAAATGCGCTCAAATCGTATCAGGACAGGTTGGAAGGTTCTTACGTCATGAAGGATATGCGCTCTTTCAAAGGTATAGGGGATGTGACATGGAGTCCTTTTGTCCACAAAAAGATCCCGGCTATGCTGGAATCGCTGATGATGGGTCTCTTCATGGAGGAAGGCAGGCCGAAGAAACACATGACGAGAATGCTGCTTGACGCATTATCCCAGAATGATATGCTAAGGGTATCCAGTCTGATGGACGCTTACAGAATGATGAGGAGGATGTAGAATGAAAATCGAAGACAGATTATCTCTGCTTAATTATAAAACCGACAAATCCTATGCGCACATTACAGTTAAACCAGATATTTGTGAAACCTGCCCTGATCATTTCTGCACTTTCGCCTGTCCTGCCAAATGTTATACGCTGATTGAGGGGAAACTGAATTTCAAATACGAGGATTGCGTGGAATGTGGAACTTGCGTAGTTGCTTGTGCGCATGACAGCGTTACCTGGACAAACCCAAAGGGTGCCCATGGTATAAAGTATAAATTCGGGTGAACAGAGATGACTTTAGAAATAATTGTTATGGTGAAGCAGGTCCCCGACAAACAAGAGGTTGTCATTGACCCGGTCACAATGAATCTGAATAGAAGCCTTACAAGAAACGTTACCAACAGTGCAGACGAAAACGCTCTTGAAGCCGCCTTAAGAATAAAGGACAAGACCGGCGCAAACGTTACTGTAGTTTCAATGGGTCCCCCGCAGGCTGAAACCACGATGATTGAATGCCTTGCAAGAGGTGCGGACAGGGCAATACTTGCGTCGGACAGGTTTTTTGGCGGAGCAGATACCTATCCAACCGGATTAACTATTGCCGCCACCATTTCAAAGATAGGCAAGTTTGACATAATATTCGCCGGAGAGGAGTCCTCAGATTCAAGTACCGGACATGTTGGTCCAGGTGTTGCTGAGTTTCTGGACATAGACCAGATAACATATGCAAGCAATGTGGAATATGAAGATGGACATGTTATCGCTGATAGAGAACTGGAAGGCGGGACAGAGATTGTCAAAGTCCCCCTGCCCGTACTGGTAACAGTTTTACTGAATTCCAACACTCCAAGGATGCAGACGCTTAGAAGGAAGATAGATGCCACCAGAAAAGGGATCGAGATGTGGGACCATGACAAGATAGGGCTCCAGCCTGAATGGGTTGGCGTCAGGGGATCTCCAACAATAGTCAGGAAAATGAATCCAATCAGGGAAAAGGAACGGGCTGCAAAGAAAATAGAAGTGAGAAATATTAAAGAACTGGTGGATGAGCTTTATGAGAAGAATATACTCAAACTGGAGGAGGAGTGAAGATGGCCGGCATTAAATTTGCAACTCCAGCAGCTAAGCCAGACGAGTACAGGAATGTATTCGTATTCCTCGAGACAAGGGAGGATAAGCTTATCAAGCCGGCGCTGGAAATGATAGGGGTTGGAAAGAAGATCGCAGATAAGGTTGGAGAAAAACTCTATTGTGTATTACTTGGCAAAGATATAAAGAAGGAAGCCGATGAGGCAGCCTCTTATGGCTGTGACGTTATCCTTGGAGCGGAGTCACCTGACCTGGGCACTTACAGGACACTGCCATACTCGCGAATAATATCTGATTTTGTGAAAGAAGAGAAGCCCAACATATTCCTAATACCGGCTACAAGAAATGGACGCGATCTGGC
>JAJZOM010000107.1 GCA_021811505.1 Thermoplasmata archaeon
CTGGGGTTCATTAAGAAAAGCTTTCTTCAGGACTCTTCTCATTATCTTGCCGTTTCTCGTTTTGGGGAGCTGGGGTAGCCATATTACGTATTTCGGTGCAAACGATTTCCCGAGTTCATTTTCCACAGCGGACCTGATTTCAGCTCTGGCGGCATCATTATTCTCTCCTGTGTAGAAAACAGCCACAGCTTCTCCTTTTATTTCATCAGGCACGCCGGATACCGCCGTTTCAGCCACTCCTCTTACGGTCATGACAACATTCTCGACTTCGTTGGGACCAAGTCTTTTTCCCGCAACCTTGATCACATCGTCAGACCTGCCAAGCAGGAAGAAGTATCCTTTACTGTCCATAGTCGCCCAGTCGCCCTGAACCCATACGTTATTGAACATTGACCAGTATGTTTCCATGTATTTATCCGGCTGCTTCCATATCCCCCTCGTCATTGAGGGGCAGTGTGTTTTTGATACAAGATATCCCACCTTATCGTATACGTCATTTCCTGCGTCGTCAAGAACTGATACGTTCATTCCGAGTCCTTTGAATAGGCATCTTGGCATGAGAGGGATGGCCGGTGTTGAAGCAAGAAAGCATCCTATAATATCAGTTCCACCGGAAATATTGGATATTGGTATCTTTTTCTCTCCGATCTTTTCGAACAGCCATAACCATGATTCCTCATCCCATGGCTCTCCGGTGGAACCGAACAGCCTGACAGTCCTGAACGGTTTTTCAAGACCTTTTGATCTGAGGGTGCGAATAAGGGTCGGGGACAGGCCAAGAAGTGTTACCCCGCCTGCATCAACCACATCCCAAAGTCTTCCGGGATTCGGGTAGTCAACTGCGCCATCGTAGACAAATATTGATCCGCCAATGGCATTTGAACCGATTATTGACCACGGTCCCATCATCCATCCAAGATCGGATATCCAGTAAAGGGTATCGTCCGGGGTCATGTCCATATAATATCTGACCTCCTTGACTATATTCACAAAACTTCCACCATGGACATGCACTGTTCCCTTCGGTTTTCCTGTTGTTCCGGATGTATAGAGCATTATTGCCGGATCTTCCGATCCTGTCTCGACTGTTTGAATGTATTTCCCGTTTTCTACCATATCATTAAAATTATGCCTGTTCTTTCCAGCATCGCCATGAAAAATAATCGTCACGCCCTTGAGGTTATCCAACGTTTTCTTAATGTCAACAATCTTTCCTTTTCTCTGGTAATTCACAACTGAGAACAGTACGTTGATTCCGGCATCTTCAACCCTGGTTCTGACAGCTTCGAAGCCATAGCCTGAAAAAATTGGAACTGCAACAGCCCCGATCCGCAGGATGGAATACAGGGCAATGATACTCTCCGGACTCGGTGGCATATAAATTCCCACGCGATCGCCCTTCCTCACTCCTATATCTGTCAGTGATCCCGACAGATTGCCTACTTTTCGATCGAGTTCCTTGAAAGTTAAGCTGCCTCTCTCTCCATTTTCTCTCTCAAATTTTACCGCAATCCGTTCGCTTTCCTTGAACTTCTCAACACAGTTGAATGCTATATTTACAGAACCGTCAATGAACCATCTTGTCCATGGAATTCCATCAGTCCGGTCATTGATCTTACTGAAGGGCTTATTGAAAACTATCTCACAATCGTCGATGACCGCTCTCCAGAACCACTCAGGATCACTGTCGGCCCTGCTGTAAAGATCATCAACGCTGTGAATATTGTGTTTTCCGGCCAGTCTCATGAGATTTGTATTCTGTGGTTCAGAGGGATAATAGACGAATTCAGGCATCAGGATATAATAGCTGCGAACTAAAAATAAACTTGCTTACACCAAAGCGTAACTTACAATAAAATCAGTCGCCTGAAGCGTTCAGCAGCCAGGTTTAAAATTTGGAATTTGAACAGTTATGCCAGGCATGAAATTGCCAGGTTCTCACTATTCTATCCGGATTCACCCCTGAGCGGGGTTTCATCTTTCACAGGACGGTTTTTCACTGCCGGATCCTTCGAGGTGTAGTTCCTAGTAACCATGTTCAATCCGATTATTATGCTGACCAGGACGAATCCAAATCCCATGAGCACATTGAACGCCATGGATGTAGGGAAAAGCAACTTCGTAGGAACATTTGCCCCAGTACCGTTTACAAGAAGTTCAACCGAATAGGAGGTCATGACACTTGATGCAATAGCTGGACCTATGGCTGCCCCCAGTGATCTCAGCATCACGTTCATGCCGAGACCGACTGCTCTACTTTCAGATGGCAGTGATACCGCAACCATGTTGATCAGCGGGATTATGACAGAAATCATGCCTATCCAGATTGCCACTCCTCCTGCTGCCAGCCAGGCCTCAGTCGACCTCTCAAGCGTGAATAGAGCCAGCCCCAGTCCAAGAAGAGATGAACCGGCGAGGATAAGAGGTTTTGGCCCGATCCTCCCCGTCATCCTTCCAATAAACGGCCCTATGATTGCCATACTTATTGCACCGGGGGCCAGTATCAGTGCAGTTGAAATATTGTTGAGCCCAAAGCCGAAAGGGGGAGGATCTCTTGCATAGTACACCACAGACAGAAACATGACCTGCATAAGTATGCCTGTGAACATACCTATGGTATTGGACACGAACACGTTGCGCTCCTTCAGCAGATGCAGCTTGATCAACGGATCCGGAATCTTTCTCTCAACAACAAAGAACAAGAATGTTAATGAAAGCCCGGAAATGAGCATTAGCAGATCCAAGTTCGACATCCAGCCCAGCGACGGTCCTTCGGTGATATATAGTAGCGAGATGGACACGCCTGCGGTAAGCAGCAAGGCCCCGACATAGTCTACCTTCACTTTCAGTTTTGTTAGATCCGGTTCTATCAGCAATGCAACGGCAACCAGAAGAATAACACTGGCAATTAGTGCAGAATGGAATGCCCATTGCCATCCAAAGTACTGGGCAATATACGATCCAATTACAAGTCCCAATACTCCTCCCATCGCGAATGCTCCACTCATGATGCCCTGTGCCGCTGCAATACGTTCCCGAGGAAAGACATCAGCAATTATTGCAAAGGAGAGGGGAACAGCTCCGAAACCCAACCCCTGGAAGGCTCTGGCGAATATAAGGAATCCCATGGAAGTAGAGAATCCTGCCATCGCCACTCCTGAGATATAGAAGATGATGGATATCAGGAGCATTTTCTTTTTTCCATAGTTATCCCCAAGTTTTCCAAAAAGGGGAGATGCTACACAGCCGGTTATGAGGAAAGCGGAAAGAATCCAGGAAGCAACTGTGGGTGAAGACGAAAAATTAGTCTGAAGCATTGGGATAACGGGAATGACCATGGTTTCAACATAATTCACCATGAGTGCGACACCCATAATGGCCAGAAGCACCCTGTTCGGATGCACAGAGGATTTTGATCCAGTCGTAAATGGTTGGTCTGCGGAAGAACTGGTCCCCTTTCTTTCAAGATGCATATTCATCACCGCGCTGAAGATGGGAATTCCTGTTTTCTGTTTCCACAGAACGTATCCGGATCATGTCCGGAGCATAGTTGAAGCGGTGGAGTACCTGATGAATTGTATGGTAGTCAATTAGTGAACGTAGAGTCATAACACTGAAAATAAAGTCATTTATTTAAATATTTAGTAACAAACAATGATAATAGGTTAGTTTTCTGTATAAACTTTTATATCTCTTCAACATGTTGACATATAATGCCCAAGATTGTTCCCAACTACAGAGATGAGGTAAGGACAAAGATCATCCAAACTGCATGGGAAGTTTTGCTGGAGAAAGGGGCCCTTGAGTCCACAATGGATGATTTCGCAAAGGCACTAAATTGTAGCAAGGGTGCCTTGTACAATTATTTCAGGAATAAGGAAGAGCTTCTCGAACAGACAATCTGTTCAAAGAAGATAGAATTTGAGGAACAATTATTTGCACGTTTTTCCGAAGGAGACTTCCTGGAAAACGCAGGCACTTATTTCGATAGTGAGATTCTCTCATCTGCCGGCACGTTCCCAGCCTTAATGGAGATATATCTCGAAGGAAGCAGAAACGAGAAAATCAGGGATGCGGTGCACCAGAAATATAACAATATAGTAGAATCAATAGCAAAACTCTTGGGAGAATTGTCTGCCTTAAACAGAATAGTGCTCAGGACTGACGTATCTACGGCAGCCAAGTTCATTTATTCCGTTCGCGTGGGAGTTCTCTTTTCTCTATTCGCAGGGCTCGACAGGAAAGACGCCAGGAGGATCTGGATTGAGGGTCACAGGAGCATTATCGCGGAGCCACCTGCGCAGCACGAAGAATTATGAGTACATGTCCCATTCCTCCGGATTGCAAACACCTCTATAAGGATCAATTACATTATAATTCATGGTCTCCAGACTTCTTATGCATGTGGGCCCCTCGTTGAGCAATTTTAATGTACTGTCTTCTGCAAATGCAACTAACATAGGGTTTGCATCGCCGGAATTCAACGAGGCGATGAAAAGCTCACTTGAAGGGGTTCGGTATGTCATGGGCGCGGACGAATCCTACACTCCTTTCATATTGCCATGCAGTGGAACCGGGGCAATGGAAAGCACAGTGTCTTTTCTCAAGAAAGGTTCAAGAGTCCTGATCGTCAGCAACGGAGTGTTCGGAGATCGCTGGGAGAAAATTCTGTCACGATATCCGGTGGAATTCCGGATATTAAAGGCGAATCCCGGCAGTGCAGTTTCCGTGGATCAGGTCGTAGCTGAACTGCGAACCACCCACTACGATGCAGTCACTCTGACGCATGTCGAGACGAGCACAGGAGTCAGGATTCCGTTAAAGAGCATGGTTGCTGCTGTCAGGCCTTTTGTGAATCTAGTTATAGTGGACGGAGTAGCCAGTGTGGGCGGAGAGAAGCTGAATATGTCTGAATGGAAGATAGATGTGTGCCTGACTGCCAGCCAGAAAGCACTTGGTGCACAGGCAGGAGCAGGTATAGTTGTAGCTTCGGAACACGCTGTCTCGATGCTCAAGGAGGAATCTATCTCCGGATATCTTCTGGATCTCAGGAACTGGCTCCCCATTATGGGTGAGTTCCTGAAGGGGAGAGGTGGTTATTTTGCGACTCCGCCTGTCGGAACAGTTTTTTCAGTCAGGAGCAGTATCGATCTAATCAGGACTGAAACTATTGAGAGAAGAGTGGAAAGACACAAAATATGCGCAGAAGCTTTCAGAAACGGGATCAAAGCAATGGGACTCGAGATGGTTGCAGGCGAGGGTGTTAGAAGCAATACTGTTTCCGGCGTATACCTGAAAGAAATCGATACGGGAAGATTTCTTCAGGAGTGCATGGCGAACGGAGTGGAATTCGCCGCCGGTGTTCATCCGCTCATAAAAGACAGATATTTCAGGGTGGGTCACATGGGATGGGTTGAGCCGTCTCACATAATCAAAGCCATTGACACCATAGCAAAAAGTGCCATTTCACTTGGTGCACACCTTAATAGAGCAGATGGAGAAAAGGCTGTTTTGGAAACTTTTGAAGGTAAAGTTCCTTGTTTTTAATTTTCAACACGCACCCAAAATCTTTTAGGCATCTCAAAATTTCAATTGATAATTTGAACGGCAGCATATATGAGAGAGAACTCGCCGGAATATTCTCCGGAAACCCTAATGTGATACAGAAATTCAAGAAAAAACTTGAACCTGAAGATCACAAAATCGTGGAATCACTGCTGAGCAAGCCATTCTTCGTGACCCGTTCCGCCGGATCGCTGGGTGCGGACCTGATAGCCCTCAGATACGACTACTCACTGATAGTCGAGGTGAAATCCTCAATCAATGAAACCATCATGTTTGCCGAATCTTCAGGCCAGAGGCAGGATCAGGCCAACAGATTAAGAGATCTGTGCCTCAGGGCCGGACTCTTCGTTGTGTATGCATTCAGGCTCAAGAACGGATCCGGTGACCCCTGGAGACTGTTTACAATACCTGCAGAGCCAAACGGGAGAATGCGTCATCTTTACGACGTGCTTCCGAAAATGGGAGAAACAAAAAGCGGAAACTATTTCCTGAAATGGGGAGAAGGATTCTCTCTTGTCCGTCTTCTCGACTATATAAATATGGAAATTTAGGAAGAGGCTTTGATAACTCTATGCAAAACCTCTATTCCCATATCTATCTGATCCTCGGTAACATTGAGTGGAGGGATAAGCCTTATTGCGCTCAAGCCGGTTGACAGGAGAATAAGTCCATTTTCCATGGATTTTAGTTCCACCTTGTCCCTGAGTTTAGTATCCGGCTCTCTAGACTTCTGATCCTTCACGAAATCTATTGCAAGCATCAGTCCAAGCCCTCTGACGTCTCCAATCTGACTGAACCTGTCCTTCATTTCATTCAGCCTCTTTTTGAAGTATTGCCCTTTATCAGTTGCGTTACGTAGCAGATTCTCGCTCTTTATGGCCTCTACCGTGGCTACGCAGGCAACACTTGCAAGAACGTTGCCGCCGAAAGTGTTTGAATGCAGGCTTGGTTCAGAGAAGTTAAGTTTGTCTCTGACCACTACTGCGCCCATTGGTATTCCGGAGGCGATTGCCTTGGCAATAGAGATTATCTCAGGCTCTACGCCGAAATGCTCTGATGCAAAGAATTTTCCAGTTCTTCCAAAGCCGGTCTGAACCTCATCCATTATGACAAGAGCATTATTTTCGTCAGCAAGTTTCCTGAGTTTTTTATGGAAATTTCTGGGAGGAACTATGTACCCCCCCTCCCCCTGTATAGGTTCAGTCATAAATCCGGCAAGGTTATCCGGGTGAATATATGTTCTTAACATGTAT
>JAJZOM010000007.1 GCA_021811505.1 Thermoplasmata archaeon
ATCCGACAGCTTCGGGTAATTAGAAAATTAGTGGAACATTTTTTATCTCTGGCAGACATGATTTAGTGATAACATGAGAATAGTGGTAGCTTTCGATGGCACTAACTCCTCGCTCAAGGCTCTGGATTTTGCCTTTTCTCTCAAAAAATCTGTCGAGAAATATGATATCGTATTTGCTTTCCCCTCGTTTTCCACTCCTCCACCAACCTTCGATGGATACATTGTACCGCCTACCGAAAGTGATCTGGCAGAGATGGAGAAATATGCCGAAAAAGTCATGGACATCGCCAGATCAAGAGCTGGGGAAAACGGCATAAATGCTGATTTTGAAGAGCTCGATGTTCCGCAGAAGGACGTTGCGGAGATGATTCTTGTTGCGGCTCATAATTTCAAAGCTGATCTTATCGTCATGGGGAAGAGGAGACTTACTTCCATGGAAAAACTCATCCTCGGATCAGTGAGTTCAGAGGTCGTCAAGAAGAGCAGTATACCTGTCCTTATTGTCCCGCCATCGCCTGAAAGCAAGTGAAGTTGTTTTCTCCGTTCTAGGATAACTCTCTGATGAACAGATCCACGAAAGGTTATATCCGGTCTGAAATTCTGTTCATAAATGGGTGTTCCTGAACTCAGATATAAGTCTGGCCTGTTGATTCTTGCAGACGGTACCCCGGAAGAAAATAAATATTTCGATCTTGACAGCAGGACTGGCAGCTATGTGGCGCCCGCATACATGTATTCAAGGGTGTTAAAATTAATAAAGGGGCTGAAGGATAATGTCTTCCCGTTGAAGGAGACCCTTGAAATAAGCCACAAGGAGATATTGAGACCTTATCAGAAGGAAGCTGTCAGGAGGTGGGTTGAAAACGAGTACAACGGCATAATCGTTCTCCCCACTGCTGCAGGAAAAACTCATATCGGCATTGACGCAATTTCTAAACTTAGGACGTCGACCCTTGTTGTCGCTCCCACTATTGAGTTGATAATGCAGTGGCGGAGCATTCTTTCCAAGACCTTTGGCGTGGAGATAGGCCAGATAGGCGGAGGTGAGAAGGAGATAAGACCTATCACTGTCTGCACATATGATTCTGCATACCTGATGGCCGAATCCTTGGGAAACAGGTTTCGGTTTCTACTGGTTGACGAGGTTCACCATCTTGCGTCGGAACAGTTTATTCAGATCGCGAGAATTTTCGCATCACCATTCAGGATGGGGCTCACTGCAACACTTGAAAGAGCAGATAAACTTCATGAAAATCTCGCAGAGGTGATGGGCGGAAAGGTTATGGAAATGGGATACGAGGAGCTTTCTGACTATCTTGCTAATTACAGCATAGTCAGAATACCGGTGGACCTCACTCCGGAGGAGGAGACCGAGTACCAAGACAACCGAACCCTCTTCCTGAACTATCTAAGAAAACACAGGATGGCAATGCGAGGACCATGGGATTTTGAGAGATTCATACTAAGTTCCTGGAATCCGGAGGGGAGGGAGGCTCTTCTTGCCTGGAGAAGATCTAGGGAGATTGCCTTCAGTGCGCGGGCTAAGGTTGATTATGTGAGGTATGTTCTCTCCAGGCATCCCGGTGAGAAGACCCTCATCTTTTCTGAAGACACTGAGACCGCCTATATGATGTCAAGAGAATTTCTGATTCCTGCCATTACTTATCTCACTCCGGCTAGGGAGAGGAAACGTTATCTCGATCTTTTCCGGAGTGGGGAGATTCTTGCACTCGCTGCATCCAGGGTACTTGACGAGGGTGTGGATGTCCCCGATGCTTCGGTTGCGATTGTTCTGAGCGGATCGGGGAGTGTGAGACAGTTCAGGCAGAGGCTTGGCAGGATACTCAGACCGTCTGCGGGGAAGAAGAGTGTCCTGTACGAAATACTCGCTGCCGGCACTTCAGAATATGGAACTTCTAGGAGGAGAAGACATGGTGTTCCCATCGGAGCTAATGGCGATAAAGAAGTCCAAGGGTAATCTCTATCCAATATTCATAAATCCTGAAACCAGCAACTATGCTGATTCGCTATTGAATGCCTTTCGATCATACACGGGAAAAAGGCGTGGCGACATTGAAAAGTTACTGAGAACCATGGAACTGGGGTTCCAGAACCACAAAGTGTTCAGGGCAATTTCACTTATCCTGCTCAGGAAATCAATGTTCGATCCTCCGTCCCGGCTCGATGCGGAAGACGTCAGAGCAAAATTGTTCACCTTAGCACATCAACCCGCCTATCTTCCAGAGAACCGGGCAACGGCATTGGAAAGAGTTGCAGAAATTCTGGGCGTTGAACCCGAGGAAGTCGAGAAAGGGATCTATGCGGACAAGGAATCTGAACAGATACTCTCCTGGGTACCTGATCTGACTGCAGATGAACTGTGCCTGATATACAATCAGGAACTGGTTGAAAGTATACTTCTTAAATCAGTATCAATGAAGATCTGGGATGTGGATTCATGGGTACAGCTTGTGAGGGAAATAAAGAGGAATTATCTCATGTTTGAGGCTTTTGGCAGCGGTGGGCAGGTTGAGTACCTGAAGGTGGACGGCCCCCTTTCCCAGATGAGCGAGGTCGAACGTTACGGCTCCAGATTCTCGTCTCTTTTTCACAGCATGGTCAATTTCAACAGCTGGAAGATGGAGGCAGACATATCTCTGAAGGACAGATCCAGATCAAAGGAACATCTTAAACTGTTCCTTGATGATTCCTCCTCAAACTATTTCCCTCTGCATCCCACTCAGAAGGTGCTAGAACACCATGAGCCATGGATAATATCTTCAAATCCTAATCCTGTGCTGGTGGACAAACGGATTTATTTTCCTGATCTGGAAACGAACGTTGAAGGAAAGACTGTTTTTGTGGATATTTCCGTGCCGGCTTATGCTGAGAAGAACCGCGAACGGGATTTTGCAATACGCAAAGCCGGTATACTCTGGGAAACAGTCTATGTTTCTGAAATGAGGAATCACAGAATCAGGGATTCACTGGTGTTCGACGGCGACGTAAATTACGGCAGGCTTTTCGAGTATCTTAAGAACAGATACAGTCCGGAGACGACGCCAGAAAGACGCAGGATTGAGAGGACTGAAAGGCTTGAGGAGGAGATGGATCAGAAAGAGATAGAAGAGATTTCCCTCAAGGTGCAGAGCCTTTACCCTGACGCGGAAAGGATTGTGGAATACATAGAATCAAAAGGTTTTGTCGCTCAGAGGGTACTAAGAACAATTGGATACAAGTTGAAGTGGGATGGGCTCACTCTTGTAATTTACAGATGATCATAAAAGCGAATCCGTTACCGCCTTGTCGCTTTCTATCTTGCTCTTTCCTGTCCAGTCCTCGATGATCAGGGTGATTTCGCGCTTGGAGTCTATTGCATGGTCAAGGGTCTGACGAATCCTTTTGAATTCCTGGCTTTCAGCATCAAACATAAGGTCAAGCTTTTCGCTGATTGTCATTAGAATGCCCTCAACGGTTGTAAGTTCACCCGCGGATTCCTCCCCGGGAGCTATCTCGGCCTTTATTTCCGGAATTGTGAGAACTGCGTTTGGAGAGCGGTAGACCAGTACGTTGAGATCGTGAGGCTCTGATATTTTCATTGTGATCTTCTTTGGATTTTGCCTGTTCTCGTAAAAGATGCTGTTATGTTTGTAAAGGCACTTGCGGCATACATATGTCTGTATGGTTATCTTCCCTTCAATTGGAATTTCAGTGCTATAGGTTATTGAATAAAGATTGCTTGAACATGCAGGGCATTTCAATGTTGTTTCAATCTCTGGCGGTACTTCTAGATAGTCCTCGTCCTCATTTTCCATATACGCTCAACCATGGCTTAAGTGAATTCGACACGAAATATTTTGCCTTTTTCAATTCTTTCACATTTCTTGAGGAAGTAAGGAACATCACTATCTTTAAGTCCCTCAGAATCTGCAGGATCTGCCTTCCAAGAACCTCGACTCCAGTGTCGGCCCCGTTCAGAAGGGTTCTGGCAAACCCGCCTGCATCTGCACCCATTACCAGTGCTTTAGCTAGGTCCAGGCCTGTTCTCAGCCCCCCGCTGCCTATGATGGGCAAACCCACCTGACAGTATTTGATTGATGCAGGCGATGGTATTCCCCAATTCCAAAATGTTTTACCGCTACTCATTTTGGACTCGTCATTCATCTTTTCTGCCCTGAAAAATTCAATTGCAGCAAATGATGTTCCGCCCATACCGCCAACATCTATGGCCTTAACTCCCGCATCCTTCAGAAGAAGCGCAGCCTCGCGGGAAAAACCATTGCCGGTTTCTTTTGCTATTACAGGGAAGCTCTGGGCCACCTCAGAGAGTACCTTAAGTATTCCTTTCGAGTTCTTGTCACCCTCCGGCTGCACCATTTCCTGCAGAAAGTTGAAGTGAACAATGAGATGAGAAGCGCCAATCAGGTCGAAGACATATTCTATCTGCTTCATTGTAAACGCTGCCTTCTCCTGTTTGATAAGCTGAGGTGCCCCTATATTGGCGATTTTCATAGGTATGTCAAATCGGTTTATTACGGAATACGTCTCCGAAAGTTCCTTTTTTTCAACTGCCGCACGCATGCTTCCCACACCCATGCCTATCTGGAATTTTTCCGCCACCGCGGCAAGGTTTTCGTTGATCTTCCCTGCAAGCTGGGTGCCTCCAGTCATTGAAGAAATAATCATTGGCATCTTCAATTTCTTCCCCAGCAGGGTGATCGCTGTATCTATACTGTCATAATCGAGCTCGGGGACCGCCTGGTGAATGAAGATAACGTCGTCCCAGAAATTATGATCTGATGTTACGTGCTGATTCTCTGCAATCCTTATATGTTCCTCCTTTCTGTTTTCAATCATTTGATCACTGTCCCAATGAATTCATCCCTGTTTCTTTCCAGCAACCTTTCTGGATAATTTCCGTTCACAAGATATACCGCCGGGACATGTCTCTTAATCTTTCTCATGATATCATATTTTCCTTTCATTCCACCTGTCACGTCATTCTCGTTGGTGGTGAAATTTGGGTTATATTCAATGGTTCTTAGAAGCTTTGCATGGGGATTGGTCTTGGGATCGTCGTCATAGATGCCGTCAACGTCCGTAAAGAAGATCACCGTATTAGGCTTGTATCTAACTGACAGGTCATAAACAATTCTGTCGCCGGAGTATATTCCGATCATCCTTGAACTGCTGAAGTATACGTCCCCGAAAAGAACTGGAACGAGCCCCACACTGAACATCTGATCGACAGAATCGTAAAATTTCTTGCTCCCCACGAAGATAGATGATGGTTCTACTGAAACAGCATTTACATCGCTCCGTAAAAGTATGTCGACAACATGCGAGTTAAGTTCAACCATGTCCCGGTGAATCTGTGAATAGCCTTTCCTCCTGGACTGGGAAAGTTTGCCAGGAATACCATATTCCCTGGCTTTCAGGTGACCGAAAGACCCCCCACCATGTACGATTATTTTTTTTCCTGGTAATTTGGTTATAATTTTTACCATTCGTTCTGTTGCTTCACGCTTGAATAAAAGGTATTTTGATTTGTCCGTGATGACACTGCCGCCTAGTTTCAGTATAATCATTTTGTGCCTAGCAAATATTGTCTACAATTTAAATTATTGTTATAACCCGGGAACCTTGAACCCCCAAAGAAATATTAAACCGAGACCGAAAACTGCCCCAATTATCAGCATTATTATGAAGTAAAAAACAACGGCCAAAATTGCCATGAAAAATCCTCTTAAAAGGGAAATTTCATAGATCATTGAAATTATGAATATTGATGCTATTATTCCGATTACTGTTCCTACGATAGGTATCAGCGAAAAAAAGAATAATGCGATCACAACAAAAAGTGATGCGGCCATGGCCCTTATCATGGTCGATTTGTTGGTCATAACTTTGCCGGAGAAGTAGAAAGGTATTGAAATGAAAACCCATGAGATAAACAGGGACAGGAGAATTATAAGACCATATTCCAGATGAAGGTTCAAGAGCATTTTTACTCTCCTTTTGGAAAGTTAGACTGATCCTAATCTTTAATCTTTCTAGTTGTCCCCTCTTTCGTTCTGAAGAATAAAAATTTATTACTGTTTTACCTATGCGTGCAAAACGGGCCGGTAGATCAGCGGTAGATCGCCTGCTTTGCAAGCAGGAGGTCTCGGGTTCAAATCCCGACCGGTCCATTGTGAATTCCAATTCTCTCATAATCTGTCCATAACTTTTCCTCCCGCCTGCTGCTCGCCTATACTCTTGATTTCTGATATGCGAGTATGGAAAGGCTTTACTGGATTTGATTATCTTTCATTTGTTACCGTGACCCACATATTTTCAGGAATATTGACATTTATAGCATCTTTCGTTTCTGTAACGTGACCTGCATCGAGCTTGTAATGAGCGGAAACGTAGAAATCAACGAGACCGAAACCTGTGTAGAATTTTCCGTCTCCCCACCCTCCCTTTGAAAGAACTATTGCACCAGCAGAATTGCCGATTATAATGCCTTTGAAATTTCGCAATTTTTTTTGAAGCGATCTTGAATTTAACTCCCTGTACAATACGTTTGGGTCCCCTCCTGGAAGATAGATTACATCTACAGATGAGAATTTCTCCGCGATCTGTTCATAAGAATCTTCCCTCTTCAGAAAATATACTGACTGAAACCCACTGTCTAAAAAGTACTTCCATAAAATATGTGTGTATTCCATTTCTTTTTCTTCAGATTCTTGAGTCCATGGAATTACCAGAATCCTCTTGGTTGAAGATATATTAGCAACGGCAAGAAAAAGCTGCTCG
>JAJZOM010000026.1 GCA_021811505.1 Thermoplasmata archaeon
CGTTCCACGACGAGTGAAGCGCCCCCAATGATCCTGCCTCGAATTGTTACATTTCTCTTCTTGTAACTGGGGTTGACATATGCTTCAGTTATCAGCTCGCCAGGTGTGAGCAAATCAACACCCACCGATTCAATCATTCCCCCTGTTGACGGGCCGTATCCAAAGTAGAATTCTCCCTGAGGTACAGCTTTATTTTCGGGCTGAATTACATTCTCGTTCTCCCTCGCAATGATCTTGGCGTGTACCTGGAAACCCTGAGAATGTCCTATGATCCTTCCAGAAGGTTCTCCAAAACTATAGTACTTCATTTATCATCACCAGAAAGACAATACCTATGGCCAGCGGAATGATAGAGGCTATGAGGGCAATCGTGGACATTACCCTGTCAGTTTCCGTGTATCCACCGCCTTTGCCGAAAACCATCCTTGATACGTTGAAATTAACCGAGACGAAGGCTAGAAAAAGGAAAACAAGTATTATCACCAGTTGGGAATACATATGCAGGGCAAGTATGGCGAGGAGTATCAGGAATTCTCCAAAAAAGGTTCCAAAGGGCGGAGTGCCTGTCACCGCCATGGATGAAAGGAGGAGCGATAATGCAGTAGCTGGCATGCTTCTGGCAAGTCCGGTCACATCCCCTATCTCCCTGCTTCCGGTTGCCCTCAGAACGTTTCCCGAGGAAAAAAAGGCGGCAGCCTTCCCGTAGCTGTGTGAAAGCAGCAGAAGGAGTGCACCGATGATCCCCAGTCCGCCGATGCTGAGCCCGATGAGCGCAAAATTCATGTTTTCCATGGTGGAATATGCGAACATCCTCTTGTACCGGCGCTGGTATCCAAGGAAGATGGAGGCAGCAGCCATGGAGATGATGCCAAACCATACGTAGAGTGCAGGAAATGGATCTATCTGGTAGACCCTGTACATTGCATACAGCGCTACGGGCAGAAGCACGCCTGAGAACATGGCACTCACTGGCGAAGGGGCCTCACTGTGTGCATCCGGAAGCCATGTATGCACAGGGAATACTCCCACCTTTGTGCCAAACCCAATGAGCGAGATAGAAACAGCAATCCTTGCTGCAAGTGCATCGGTCACGCCGCCATGGATTATGGAATAAATGTCAAGGGATCCAAAGGCATAGTAAATGAGCACAACAGAGAAGAAAGCAAACGTTACCCCTGCAGAGACAATTATGATGTACCTCCAGGCAGCTTCCAGTGATGTGCTCGTCTTTTCCGTTATCAGCAGAAGGGCCGATGATATGGTGGTGGCTTCTATTCCGACCCACATGAGGCCATAGTTGTTAATCTCCAGGCTGAAAAGCATTGAAGCGGTGAAGATGTTTAGCAGGAGGAAATACGTCTTTTCGCTGATTCCGGTGGCATGCCCCCTTATGTATCTTGTAGAATATATGGCGGAAAGAAGATAGACACTGGTGACCATTATCTGGAAAACCCATGTGATATTCCCTACGAAAAATGTACTGGGGGGCGGTCGAAAGAAGAACTGGAAAAGGGACAGTATCGTAACTATGGCACCGGAAGATATGGAAGCCTTGCCGATATTGATGTAGTAGAATGCCGAGGCAATACCGGGAACAAGAATGATAAAAAGGGAAATCAGGTATGCTGCATTCATCCTTTCAGTTCCTCCATCTTTTCATGAGTCTGTTTCTCAACTACCACTATTGATGTTATAACCACGAGGGCCAGAACGTCAAGGAAGACGCTTGCCTCAATTATCAGCGGAACAGGGATCAGGAATATGGCAAACAGCACGAGGCCATTCTCTTCCTCCACATATCCTATGATCTGCGTGAATGTTGATTTCCGTGATGCAATCAGGAAGAGTCCCTGGAAGAACAGGGTGAGGGGAAAAACAAGGACGTCAGTGCCGGCAAGTACACCGGATACCCTGAAGCTGGAGAACACGACGTAAAAAATGATGAAAACAGAAATTACTATGAATACTAGATCCAGGAGGAAGTAATAGGCTAGGTTCACGTTTGGTTCATATTTTATGCTGCTTTTTCCAGGTATCCTCTGCTCAAGGAAATAGCTGATCAGGAAACCCCGCAGTATGATTATCAGGACTCCCAGTATAAAAAAATCTAAGGATGCCTCAATGGTTCCAATAATAAATGATATGGCCGCTATGAGAACAGACTGCACAATCTGCGCCCTGACCATGGACCGGATGAATTCCTCTCCCTGTATGTAGAAAGCGACTATGGTAACAAGGGCAGCTATCAGGTATATTCCGGTCTGTATCTGGGTCAAAGAATCACCTCTGAGAAAATCAGGAAAAGTATGGAGAATGTGAATGCAACAGCGAGGTAATCCATTATCCTGAACAGTCGCAGCTTGGCAAGGGTGGTTTCCACGATGACAACGACAATGATCAGGAAGACCCATTTGGCAAGCATCACAGGAAAGTCGATCAGGAAAGCATATCCTGTTGAATACAGTCCCCAGGGTACAAGGAAAACGTTCAGGAGGACAGACCCAAGAAGGCACTGTTTCATGTAAGATGACCATTTCGATATGGCAAGAAGCTTTCCGCTGTATTCATAGACCAGACCCTCTTCTATCATTCCCAGTTCCATAAGCCCGGACGACTCTACTGGGATCTTTCCCGTCTCATAGAGGAACAGCATGGCAAACGCAAGGGTTGAGAAGACGTGATCAAGAGAGACAATGGATATTGCATTTGCCGTCAGAAAATGGTTGGTGACGTAGGGGTTGTTTGTTCCTGTCATGAGTGAGACCGCGAAGAAAACTGTTATAAGCGTTCCCTCGGAAAGAAAATTGAAAGACATGGCGCGGGAGACGCCCATAACTGAATAACTGTTCCCAGAATCCATTGCAGACAGCATCTTCACAAATGCAGCAAGCGAAAACAGTATGGCTCCTCCAAGAAAGTCCGCAGAAGCTGTAAAAAACACCGGGTCCGGAATCAATACCGGAATGATAAGCGCGATAAGCGAATATATCCCGAAGAGCAGGTAGGGAGAATACTTGAATATGTGTCCAGATGCTTGAGGAATGACAGTCTCCTTCCGGATGAGCTTGAGAAGGTCATAATATGGCTGAAATATGCCTGGACCTTTTCTGGACTCCACTCTGGCCTTAAGGGTAGCAAGAATGCCTGCGAATAGTGGAGCAAACAATACCACGAAGAGGTATTGCGAAACAGTTTCTTCCAGAGTATGCAACAGCATGTCAACCACATTTGTCAACAGGCGTCATCAGCCGACGGAGCCGGCAGTTTTGCATAGCACTGGAAACGCCATTCCACTTTTCTGCTGCGAAATCTAGCTGCAATATTTAACATTTTTGAACGAGAAATCTCACGATCTTCATGATCGGCAGGATGCTACAGGTTTAGATTCCATTCCCCTGCAGGAGTGGTTCCTTAATATACCGATTAATGTTCTTCCCAAATAGGCTATGGCAACAGTAAGCGAGGAGGATGGGAATAGCAGGATTCACCGTTCCATGAAGGAGAGGATCAGGAGCGCGGTAATAGCCAGTTACGGGAAATACCTGCATTACGGAATGGTGCTATCGCTGACTGCAATTGTCCTCTCCATACTGATTCTGTCCAACATCTCGTTTCATTTCCTTCCGGCGGACATCATATCAGCGCGCACAGAAGATGTTGTGTTTGGCCCATTTTACGTCCTTGGCTATACAGGCTTCTTCATACTTACAATGTTCTCGCCACTGCCGGATTACATCATAGTACCCTTTTATGGATACCTAGCATCCATCGGGCTCTTCAATCCTTACATCCTGTTCGTCATATCCGTGTTGGCCATGACACTTCTTATGCAGATGGAATTCTTTGCAGGCAAGTACGGGGGAAGGCCTCTTCTGTTAAGGGTATTGAAATACTTTGGAGTGAAGGAACGGGAAATGACTGTCGCTGAAAGATGGATTGACAGGCATGGCACTTTCTCTGTATTTGTCTTTACCTTTATACCATACGTCAAGACTGCCATGGCCTTAACCTCCGGTCTCCTGAAGATGCGATCCCTTAACTATCTCATCGCCAATCTCACGGGTTTTGCCATCAGGTTTGCAATCCTGATTTACGTGGGCTATAACGGTATAGACATAATATCAGATCTTGTCAACCCAAAATACGATTTCATATCCTTCACTGCACTAGGGGTTGCTGCAGCATATGTAGCCTTTTATTTTGTATACGTCAGGAAGAGAATTGCAGGCAGGTCCCAGCAGCAACCCCAAGCATGAAAACCAATTTATGCGGCAAGATTATGCATAACCCATGAAGATCGCAAACATTATGCTAAAGGATGAGGAGATCTGCGCTGTAAACACACAGGATGGCCTCGTTCCGGCATACCAGCTGGCAGAACACCCCGGCAGCAGGAGGCATCCATCCGTTGCCGACGTGGTTGCCGATCCATCTTACCTTTCCAGGCTCCGGTCATCATTGGACAGGACAAACGGAAAATACGAGACAATTGAAGAGAGCAGTGCCGTGTTCTCTTCCCCGCTGGGTAACCCTGAAAAGATACTTTGCATCGGCCTGAATTACCGGAACCATGCGCTTGAGACAAAAAAGGAGATCCCGGATAATCCAACAGTATTCAGCAAATTCAATAACTCCATTGCGGCACATAACCAGGATATAGTCATACCAGACTCCACCAGACAGCTTGACTACGAAGGGGAGCTTGGCATAATGATTGGCAGGACAGCAAGGAAAGTATCCACTGAAGGTTCAATGGACTACGTTTTTGGCTTCTTTGTGGGAAATGACGTATCTGCCAGGGACCTTCAATACAGGACAACGCAGTGGCTGCTTGGCAAGACCTCAGACGGTTTCTTTCCTGCCGGACCGTTTATAACAACCGTGGATGAGATTGCCGACCCTCAGGACCTGAGAATCGTGACAAAACTTAATGGAGAAGTAAGACAGAATTCGAGCACGTCCAACATGATCTTCAAGTGTGCCTATCTTATAAGTTATCTATCCCAATACATGACACTCCGCCCTGGTGACGTTATTTCAACCGGTACACCAGAGGGGGTGATACTTGGGATGCCTCCGGAAAAGCGCGTGTGGATCAAAAATGGAGACGTTGTTGAAGTTGAGATAGAAAAACTGGGGATCCTCAGGAACAAATTCGTTTCCTGACTGCACCCACGGATCAGTGCTTTTGCACTGAAGCCGGCACTTTCTTGCCGATATGTACTTCAGCCTTTACCAGCTCGCCAGCCTCATTCTTTTCCATTGCCAGCTCGTATGAGTAAATTCCGACAAGGTCCAGCTTTTCACCTTCGCCGTTCCATAGGAACACTTCGTTGCTCGTGAATGATAATACCTTTGCATAGGTGTTATCAATGCGGTACCCGCCATCATACCTGGATTTTTCCATGAATGCCTGTATTCCAGCGGATTCAACTTCGCCTCTCTTTCGGTTCATCTTTTTTCCTGCCATGAGGAGATATGCTTTGGTTGATAATTAACTAAGGGGATGGTTTTTGGAACGGGTTCAAAATTATCTCTATTTCTCTTGCGATAGGCGCAGCTGAGCACCGTAGGAATGCCTGAATTTCTGCAGCTTAGGGGATATTACTGCCCTGCAATACGGAGCACTTCCATTCCGATTGTAGTAATTGTGATGGTATTCCTCAGAGGGATAAAATGCCTTGAATTTTTCCACAGAAGTAACAATTGGCCTCCTGTATTTACCGGAATTCTTCACGTTCTGTACAACCCGGTCTATTGTCTCTTTCTGTGCGTCATCGTAATAGAATATTGCTGACCTGTACTGCGTTCCAACATCCTCGCCCTGCCTGTTCAGGGAAGTGGGATCATGAACATCGAAAAAGATTTCAAGAATGTCAGCAAGCGAAATCTCGGAAGGATCAAAAGATACCTTGACCACTTCGGCATGTCCGGTCCTTCCTGTGCAGACTTCCTCATACGTTGGATTCGGAACCGTGCCACCGGAATACCCTGACTCGACCTTCTCTACTCCGCGGACTTCGCTGAACACAGCCTCTGTGCACCAGAAACAGCCACCACCCAGGACTATTGACTCCATCTAACTTTCCTCTCCTTCCTCAATGAACTTCATTGATATTGAGTTTACGCAGTGCCGGGTGTTCTTTTCCGTAAAGCCCTCTCCATAAAAAACGTGCCCCAGATGTGCACCACAGTTTGCGCAGAGTATCTCTGTCCTGACTCCGTCTGCATCGATTGATCGCTTGACGGCACCTGGTATTTCAGAATCAAAACTGGGCCATCCGCAATGGGCATCAAACTTATCATCTGACTTGTACAGCGGTGAATTGCATCTTCTGCAGACATAAGTGCCCTTCCTGAAATTGTCTTCATATTCACCGGTAAACGGGGGCTCGGTACCCTTGTAAACAATGACCCTTTCCTCTGCCCTGGTCAGCTTATTCCAGCCCATTTTTGTATAATCTGCCAGATTATTTAACCGTTGCTAATTGTAGTATGAATAGCTCAGGGATGGGTGGGTCAGACTGTAAAATCAAAAACAGTTCAAGATTAATGGAGCATAATTATGGTGATTAGCTTCCTGATCCTAGAGTATCTTTCAGGAAACATTGAGATAACGAGATCGTGATTCTCCCTGCTGAATATCCTTATGTATCGGGCCGTTGTAGAATAAACGAGAAATCCAAGGACTATATACATTATGATAAAGGAATTATTATAGCTGACTAACCGGGTAAAAGCTTCAGAAATAAGCCATACGACAGAAAACATA
>JAJZOM010000224.1 GCA_021811505.1 Thermoplasmata archaeon
GCTGCCCTCGGTAGTAATGTTGTTTTATCATTTATTCTGATTCCAAGATTTGATTTAATTGGTGCAGCCATAGGTTTCTCTTCAGTTTACGCTGCGTCATTCCTTGTCATGTATGCATTTTCCTTAAGAGAGAAAATAGTTTCTTTTGACATTTCTGGTTTTGCCAAAGTCTGGATTGCTACCGCAATAATGTTCCTGGCTGTTTTGGCTACAGAGAATTTTCTCGAAGCGGATCTGCACCTGGGAATAGTCCTCCTTCCAGTTTACATAATGCTGGGAGCGTTCATCTATATAATTTGTGCCAGACTTTTCAGGCTCTTCAACAGTGAGAATAAGGATATTGTTCTTTCACTGTTTCCGGAAAATCACCCCACGATCAGGAAACTCATATCTATTTTTGTTCTTCACTGACTATGGCATGTCCTCTCGCGTCCGGGAAATGAGGTTTCAGCTTAAACGATTTCAATTGCCTTATTTCTTCTTTTCAAATAGGAAAATGGAGGAGGCAATCTTACCAACAGGCGTAAGTTGCCCTCAGTCTGAATACTCCGTCCTTTATTAACCGGAATAAGAAAAAGCATCGAAACCGTGCAAAACGAATGTGAGGGTTAAAACAGATTCAGAAGTTTAAATAAGAAGATGTGGACGAGGTCCATTTCCGATCCAGAAACAAAACCGTTCAGACTTCTGATTTAACTATGCTTTCATTGATCTTTGAGAAATCAAGCTCCGGGCTGATGGAGTTATCCCGGGTAAACCTGTAGATATCCTGGGCAAAATGACATCGAACAAGATGGTCCACGGCAATGTCTATCGTTGGAGGGACTTCTGAGAAGCATTTCGCACGCGAAAATGGACATCTTGGAGCAAATTTGCAACTGGGGAGATTATGTTCCTCCACCTGTTCAAAAATTCGGTTGCCGAGTCTTTCCAAAACACTTCCCCCTATTCCCATGCTTGAAATAATGAGCGCTATGGTATATGGGTGTGACCCATATCGAATTATTTCTTCAGTTGAACCGGATTCCACAATCTGTCCTTTGTATAGGACGTAGACTCTGTCACTTATGTATTTTGCAGATGCAATATCATGGGTAATGTAAAAAAGGGTGACGCCGTTCTGCTCTCTCAATTTGCGCAATAGGTTTAGAATTCCGGCTCTCAGAGAGACGTCAAGCATAGAGATGGGTTCGTCTGCTATGAGGATCTTAGGGTTGAGGATCAGCCCCCTTGCGATGGATACTCTCTGTCTCTGTCCTCCACTCAGCTGATGCGGATATTTGTCTATATAGTCTGAAACAGGAGTGAGTTCTGCATTCTGAAGTGCGATTCTGACTCTCGACTCCTGATCCTTTTCATCATCTGCCATGTGATTAACGGTCAGTGGTTCTGATACGATGTATCTTACAGGAAAACGTGGATTGATGCTCTGGAACGGGTCTTGAAAAATAGTTTGTACTAATTTTCTAAATTCCTTTGTGGTTTTGCTGTTGCTGAAATCTACTATTCTGCCTGAAATTTCGAGAGTTCCTGATGTTGGTGTCTCCAGCAAACCCAAAATCCTGCTCAATGTTGTCTTTCCACTGCCGGTCTCACCAACAAGCGCCACTGATTCTCCTTCGTTGACTGTCAGGCTGACATCCTGAACTGCAATTATATCGGATTTGTCTCCAATCGCCAATTCCCGGATACCCGTTTTCTTTCTGAAAATCTTGGTCAGGTTTTTTGCAACAATAACGGGCCTCGCCCTCACAGTTCCCAAAATAAACGGATCAGATCTTTTCTGGTGCATGCGGTTTTTAGTTTTGTTTTTCAAAGGTAAAACGATGCACGCGACTTCATGTGTACCGGAGCTGGTACGAAGCTGAATTGCATCATCCTCCAGACAGAGATCGGTGTGATAATCACACCTTTCATAAAATGGGCAACCTGTAGTTCTCTCGGTAAGGCCAGGTGGAGCACCCCTGATAGGTAATACATCTGAAACGTCCTCTGCAATTTTTGGAATCGATTCAATAAGCAGGTAAGTGTAAGGGTGCTGCGCATCTTCAAAACTATTTTGCGGTATCTTCTCAATGACCCGACCTGCATACATCACTATTATCCGGTCGGAGATGTTGGAGATAAGCGATACGTCGTGAGATATACTTATTATAGACAGTTTGTATGTGTCTCTGAGCCTTTTTAGTTCTTCAATAATCCTGTACTGTGTTATTACGTCAAGGGAAGTTGTTGGTTCGTCTGCAATGATCAGGGACGGCTTGAGGGATATGGCCATCGCAATCACAACCCTCTGTTTCATGCCTCCACTGAGCTGGTGTGGAAAGGCGTTGAGGACCCATGGATCAAGGCCCATGGCCTTTAGAAGCTCTTCCGATCTTCGAAGCGCATTTTCCCTTGTTTCTTTCTCTTTATAGACAAAGATATCAGAAAGCTGATCTCCAACAGTAAAAAGGGGATTCATGGAATCAAGGGCACCCTGAAACACAATTGATATTCCTTTCCATCTGACTATTTTCAGGCTCTCTTCTATCTTCCTATCCCTGGATTTATACCTTAATGAGAAAGAACCACCCATATCCTGATCAACAATTGTCTGGCCGCGGTAAACAACTTTGCCAGAGGTAATAGCAGCATTTACCGGAAGGATATGCGCAATTGCGAGAGCAAGGGTGGATTTTCCACAACCGCTTTCTCCCACAATTCCTATGGCTTCATTTTCCCGTATGCCGAAGCTGACGTTGGAAAGTGCGAAGACTCTTTTCTTTCCGACGGAATACTCAACTGATAGATTGTCAACATACAGCACATAATCTTCACGACTGGGGTCAAGTTCCATTTTTTACCTCCTCAATGTTACGTCCGTAACTTCCCTGATTGTGTCGCCCATCATGTTGAAGGCTATGACTATGAATACTATGAACAGACCAGGGAAAATGGATATCCACCACTGTCCGGAGACAACGTATTGTAAACCGGACGTTATCATCGATCCCAGTTCCGGAGTTGGTGGCGGAATGCCAACGCCAAGAAAACTCAACCCTGCGGAAATTATTATGGCTGCACCGAGATTGAGTGCATACAGTACTATGGTTGGAGTTATGGCTACAGGCAGTATGTGTTTAAACATGATATGGGATCGTGATGCACCCTGGGAGACTGCCGCAAGTATGTACAATTCGTTTTTGGTCGACAACACTGTACTCCTTGTTACCCTTGCAAAGCCCGGTATAGAAACTATTGAAACGGCAATAATAACTGTCCAGAATCCCTGACCGATGGATATGGCAATTGCAATTGCGAACAATATCGAGGGAAATGAAAGCAATATGTCCATTACTCTCATGATTGCATGATCCGTTAATTTGCCAAAATATCCGGAGATCATTCCAAGAAGAACACCGGCAGTATAACCGATGGAGACTGCCAGAAAAGCTATCGCCATATCAAGGCGAATGGCGTACAGGATCCTTGACCATATGTCCCGACCATATTCATCGGTCCCCATGATGTGGGTGTATGATGGCGGCAGCAATCTTCCGGACAGATCCAGTGCAAGAGGATTGTACGGGGCCATAAAAGGTCCGGCAATGGCGAGGAATACGTACACAAGTATTATTGCCAGGGATACCAGCCCGGTTGGATTAGCCAGAAACATTTTAATCGTGTTGAAAAGAGGATTGTTAGTATCGATTTTTTTCCATTTTCTTATCATATCTATAGTTGTTTCAGACACAGTAAATCTCACCTAAAGTCTCACTCTCGGGTCGACGTATGCGTAAAGAAGATCAGCAATGAAGTTGAAGATGGTAAAGAGAAGGCCGGATATCAGGACTACAGCCATTACACTGGGATAATCCAGCTGATATATCGCCTGCACTGCATACAGTCCTAGGCCCTGCCACGAGAACACGGATTCAGTCAGAACAACTCCACTCATCAGGGCACCTGCCTGAATCGCAGCAACAGTAATTGCGGGGAGCAGAGCATTTCTCAACGCATATTTATTCATTATAACTTTTCTGGGAAGACCGATCGCAAAAACAGTTCTCATGTAATCCTTGTTGAGGACATCAAGCATGCTTGACCTTATCACACGTGAGAGGGTAGCTATTCCCGCGAGAGATAAACCCACTGCGGGAAGAATTATATGCCAGAGTGTATCGGCAAAATCAGGGAAATTGAGACTTAGAAGGCTATCGAGAATCATCATTCCTGTTATTCTGGTGGGGTGAATCAGCCCCTGGCTTATCTGGCCGTATGGTGCAGGGGCAACTCCCAGATAGGTATAGAATATGAGGATCATGACTATTTCAATCCAGAACACGGGCATCGATATTCCAAGAAGCGACATTATTCTGCTGACGTGATCACCGGCCCTATTGGCACGGATTGCTGCGTAAATTCCAGTTGCAACGGCAAGAGGAAGGGAAATTGTAAGTGAGGCGATCGCCAGTTCAAAACTTGCGGGGAATCTTGCAGCAATTTCATAATTTACCGATCGTCCCAGTATGTACGAGTATCCAAGGTTGAAATGAAGAAGCATGTTGATATAGATCAGAAACTGGATGTAAAGCGGTTTATTCAGTCCAAGTTCAGCTTCAAGAACTTTCAGCTCCTGGGCGTTAACCTCAGGCCCTATCAGTATAAGTGCGGGGTTGCCAGGTACAATGTGTGAAAGGATAAACGTGATGGTAATTACGCCAAAAATTGTGGGGATTAAAGAAATAATCCTGAATAAAAAATATTTGAGGAAACCGTTCATCGCATCACGACATCCGGATCTGACTCACGAAAATATCGAATGTCGGGTAAATATAGAGATCATGGACATTCGTGGTCATCGGAATGACGTTCTGCATGTTGAACAGCGGTACTTCCCCAGCCTGGTCTGCGATAATTTTCTGTGCCTCTATGTAGAGTGCATCTCTCTGCGACTGGTTGTAAAGAGTTCCTGCCTTTACAAGATCATGACTCACCGTAGTATTGTTGAAATAGTTGAAATTACCGTATATTCCGATATTCGCAGCATTGAAGAGCGGTCGAATTCCGTCATCCGGTGTAGCCAGCAGATTTACCCATCCCTCGTAGAACAGCCCCCAGTGTCCTGTTCCAACCTCTGTTGCAAAGGTTGATGAACTGTATGAATGCAAGGATATTGTTATGTTAATCTTGGCAAGTTCCTGCTGCAGAATAGTTCCTATGGCTGTCCCGACTGGATCTCCGGCAATGTAACTGAAGTTGGTGGAGAAACCCTTCGGGTATGCCGACTGATTGAGGTAGAACCTGGCTTTCGAAAGGTTGAGGGTGTAGTTCTGGAATGCAGGAGTGTATGCCTCGATTGAAGGAGCCATAACACTTTTTATGGGGAGTCCGAAACCATATGTGGAATAGTTTGTAAGTGCAGTTGTATTTACCGCATATTCGATTGCTTTCCTTACAGAAAGGTTATCAAATGGTGTCACGTTTTCACACATCCCGATGTAGAATTCCGAAGATGTTGGCCCAGACTTTATCTTCAAGTTGGTGTAGTTTTTAAGGCTGCTCATCTGTGACAACGGTATGTTCAGTGCAATGTTGACTGACCCTTTTTCCAGCAATGTCTGTTGCGTTGCCGGGCTCGGTACTATCTCATAAACTATCTGCTTGACGTTCGGAGCCGGACCGGAGTAATTTGGATTTGCTGTGAGAACTATCTGTGAAGTTCCGTAATAATTCAGCTGGTATGGGCCAGTTCCCATGGCGTGAGTTGCCATGTATGGGTTAACCTGCTTTGCCTGAACTCCGCCGTGTGCATTCACGTAGTTTGGATCAACGATGCCTGTAACCCAGAGCTGGAAAAGATTCAGGAACCATGGGTACGGCGCAGAGGGTACGAGCATGATCTTGTACTTTCCGAGAACATGTATGCCACTTGCATTGAGGAATGAGAATACATGGAAATCTGCTCCCTGTTTCATCTCTATAAGCCGATCAAGTGTAAACTGCACAGCAGTTGAATTGAACGGATCTCCGTTGGCAAAGGTCACGTTTTGCCTCAGGTTGAAGAGCACAGATCCGTTTGAATAAACAGTCCAGTTGGTTGCAAGTTCTGGTACAGGAGTGAGCGTTCCAACTGTAGTGCCGTTAACCGTCTTGGTTCCATAACCAACCAGGGTTTGATATATCTGGTTATCGAAAAACACTGAATTGGTGTCAAATGCCACCGCCGGGTCCAGTGACGAAGGTGACGCCAGACTGGCTATTGTCAACGTATTCCCAGTTGACTTTTGTGGATTAAAAAGATGCAGACCTATCCCCAGTCCTGCAATTATTACCACCAGGACAACAATTGCAGCGATAATATACTTAAATTTAGCTTCCATTGATATGCGCTAACATAACATGCTTATTTATCGATTTCTTGACATATGTCAAATTCAGAATACCTTAACAACCAAACAACTACATAGTAAAGAAAGTAAAAGTCATTCTGACAAGACTGGATAAAGAAGACTAGCCGGAAATTAGTTGTTGTAATCCTACAAAAACCTCAGAAAATTATTCGATGGAGTTCTCCACGTGCTGCATTTCCTCAAATATGGTTTTCTCCATCTTCCTTAACCGGTAAGTCAGGGTTGTCCGAGGGACATTGACAGATTTGCTCAGTTCGGAAAGCGAAGATTTCCTTGGCCAGTCAAAATATCCAGATTTTAGTGCCTCGGCTATTACATCGAAACCGGTGCTATTGACGGTTGTATCAAGTTTGACGCGCCAC
>JAJZOM010000225.1 GCA_021811505.1 Thermoplasmata archaeon
CCTTTCTTCAAAATATTATATTCATGATACCGGCCTTCATCTCCATGGGATTCCTTTATGGTTTTTATGCGGCTCCGTCAATAACCATTGCATCAGACGTAAGCCATGATAACAGGGAAGTCGGTTCATCCACGGGTTTCCTGAATTTAACATCACAGGTTGGTGCAACTATCTCTCCTTTCCTCATAGGTTTGATCAGCGAGATTACCGGAAATCTCAGGCTGTCGTTTGATGTGGTAGGGTTCATATCGATTCTGTCTCTCATGATTGCTCTCCCGTTCTATCGGCGAGAGAAGGAAACTGTTTAAAGCAAACTCATATGAACCGGTATGGTCAGGAACGAGATAAGCAGCGGGATACTCGTTTTCAGAGTTAAAAACGGAGTAAGGGAATACCTGTTCCTCAGGAGAAAAGAAGGATTCCTGGATCTCTCGAAGGGGCATATCGAGGAGGGCGAAAACGAGTTGCTGGCAGCGAAAAGGGAAACACTTGAAGAATGCGGCCTTGATGTTGATCCCATAAACGGATTCCGGGAGGAAATGCACTATAGCTATTCCGGAAGAGGATATGAAATAAATAAGACGGTCATAATGTTCCTCGGGAAATCGGGAGAGAATGCAGAACCCAGGATTTCACATGAGCATGTGGGTTTCGTGTGGCTGAATTACGAAGACGCATTGAATAAAGTCACATTCAGGAACCAGAAAGAACTGATCATGCACGCTGAAAGATTCATAGCAAAAATTAATCAGCTTCAGGCATAGGTTTCAGAACAGCTTTTTCATGGCACCGGAATGCAGCGTGTATTTATGGTCTGCAACATATCTTTCAGCGCTGTCCTGTGTAACATAAATTACGTCGATGGACATCCGGCCGGCCATTTTCTGCATGGATTCAAGCAGTTCCTCACCCTGGCTTATATTTGACATGGTCTCGTCAAGCAGGATAACCCTTGGTTTCCTGATGAAACCTGTCGCCATGGCGACCCTCAACTTCTGGCCCAGACTGAGTTTTGAGAGTTTCCCGGAGTAGTTTATGCCGAATATTTCCCTTAAGGACTCAATATATTCACGATCCGGTTCTTCCACGAATTTTAGGGGCCAGTGAAGGTGTTCCTCAACGGTCATGTGATCAAAATAAGTATTCTGGTTTATGTACACGATCTGGCGCAGTCGCACAGGCGTCTCGGTGAGGTCCTCGCCGTTGACCTTCACCGTTCCGCTATCAACCCTCATGAATCCGGCAAGGCACCTCAGGAATGTTGTTTTTCCTGAACCATTTTCACCAGTCAGCTGAATCAGCCCTTTTTCGGCAATATCTGCCCTGAGATCCAGTTCGCCGATTTTCCTGGTGAACGACGCCTCAATCATAATCTAAAAACCTCCCCGGAGTAATTTTTCAGGTCCAGAATCCGTGCGGGTTCGTCCCCTGAGGCTGATCACCCTGATTACGACGAGAACAATCAGCGAAAATATTATCATAATTGCAGAAGCCGATATTGCAACTCCAGGCCCGTAATACCCGTAGTACTGGTAGATCAGGACCGGTGCTGGCTGGACTCCCCTGAACGGATACTGGAGAACATAATAGGAAAGTATGGCAATTGATCCGAACTCACTCATTGCTCTGCTCATCGATGTCAGGATGGCGGAAACCACCTCCCTCAGTGATCCGGGAACAACGACTGAATAAAGGATCCTGATCCGGGACGCACCCATGGAAAGTGCATAAAGTTCCGGTTCTATGCTTCTTGACGTGAATACTGATTGTGCAGACCTGATGTATACGGGCATCGCAATGAAGCTCAGAGCCAGGATCAGGCCCTGGACAGAATCAAAGAGCCCGAATCCAATGGATGACAGGAATCTTCCCAGGGGAGTGATAGGGCTTCCAATGATCAGGAATGCGATTCCCACAATTGGATGTGGTATGGATGCCGGGATATCCGAAACGGTCTCCCAGATCACGTGCGATCTCCTTGAGAGTTCGTAGGAAAGAGGGGTGAATACCGTGAATATTACCAGTGAAGCGATTCCCGAAGAGAATAGTGTGAGGGCAATGGACATCAGTATTGTGCTGCCGTACTTCGCTGCATCATTGTACACGAAGAAGCCGTAGTAAAGTATGAAAATTACAGGTATGGCGGTCACTGCAACCGAGATCGCCGAAATGAACCATACGGCATCACGCATTCCCCGGCGAATTCTCATCCTCTGCAACTCCACCCTTCCTCTACTGTATTGATCCACCCTGCCTTAACTTTCCCCCGGATACCATGTTAAGGATCAGGTTCGGAGGAGAAGTGTCATTGAACAGAAGGCATGTGGACAACGGCGTCATTCCAAATTTGCTCAGGTTATTGTTGTTCAATATTACGTACTGCACGAACATGAGGGAACTATTGCTGATCAATCCGTTGCCTGTAAGTGCGGAAACAAATAGAAATATTGAAGATCCGCTGACCACGCCTGCATTTGTGTTAAGGGAGAACCTGGAGTAAAAACCCGAGAGACTCGCGTTCCCGAAATTCATGGCATCCGGCAGTGGAACATAACTCAGGCCATGGGCTATTGCTGCTGATTTGTATATAAAGAGGAACTGTATATTTCCCGAAGTGAGTGCCGCCACAAGCTCTGCAGCATTCGGACCGGATACGTTTCCTCCTTTTGTATCGATTCTATTTATGAAATATTGCTGATCTTTCCCTCCATAGAGGTAACCGGCGATTTCAAGTGATATCCATCCCCTCAACCCGGCCGGATCACTGTTTGGATCCGATATTCCAACCTTTACGTTCCCGGAGGTAAGGTTAGCAAATGCGCTGGAAAAATATGTGCTGTTGTTGTTTTCAAGGCCTAGGTTTATTTGATCCACTATACTGTTGACCGTATGAGGGTGTGTCGAATTGGAATAGGCCAGGACAAGCTGATCGGACGCGAATGCTACTGCCCAGCCACTGTAGCGGTTTCCAAGATAACCTGAATCGTAAGAATTGAGGGCAACGGAAACAAAAACGTTTGCCGGCGCACCCTGAGCGATTTCCCGTGCGTCCGTATACGATCCGCCGCCTTTTGCCTGGGCAACGCTGATTCCCGTGGAATTGTGAAACCCCTGCAGCAGGTAATTTGTTTCTCCAACGTATGCATCAGCGGCATACGTTATAACAGGGGCATTTCCCCCATTCTGCAGAAAATCGTTATAGGCGATGTAAATTCCAACCGTCAGGAGCATGACCATTATTGCCAGTGCAATGATCTTTCCGGACTTCATATCGGTCTCATATTTTTGGTGCATACTTAAATATGTTTAAATCAGGCTTATTGTAAACATATTTATTTACATAATGGATTGGATCACGGCAATGGCTGATAAAAAATCCAATGCAAAACGATCATTCCTCACCGGGAGACAGCTGGAGATTTTCACGCTGAGAAGTGAAGGGAAGTCCACAACAGAGATATCTGAAATTATAGGGACAACTCCTCAGAACGTCACAATACTTGAAAAGAGGGCGAGGAAGAATCTTGAGAAGGCCATAGAAACCGTCAATGCCATTAAGGACCTGAAAATCGTGCTGAATCTCAGGATACCTGAGAACACACACATTCTCGATGCCGTCATGACCATAATCCGGGAGGCAGACAGGTCACAAATAAGGCTGAAAGACAATATTATAGGAATTCTGACGAGACTTAAGATGTCTATGGACACGGATATACGGAATGGCCTGATTCAAAGAGAAACTACAGTGATGATACTGCACGACGGGGTTCTGCTGTTCTACTGAATCCGGCGGATAGAGTCAGCGGAATCTTATGGTTCCGCCGGAGGGGCTTCCCGGAGGCTTCAACCTGAACAGCAATGAATACAGCTGGATGGGTGCCCTACCTTTTTTCTCCGGTTCCTTCAGCCCCAGGAACAGGAACGATGACAGGAACCTTCCGATAAATACGATCATGTATCCATACATGAGGGCCTCGCGCAGAGGAAAATTCTGCATAAGGTATCCGAGCAGATATCCGCCCGACAGGGCGCCAATAAGATAAACAATGCCATTAAAGCCGTTTATAATGGAGATAAACTCGGCTCTCCTGTCATGCGGCACCACGTCCAGCATGTACGAACTCATGACTATGTTCTGGATTGCCCCAAGTAATCCGCTATATATCTCAATAAGCACAAACTCGTTGAAATTACCGAAAAATGCATACATCACCGGTATGGCACTCAGCATGATCCGGTTGAGGAAAATCAGCGGCGGGCGATAAATCCTGTCCGTAAACCTGCCAAGCAGGTACTGGAATATTATTGCAGTTACAAGTGCAGCAACTGTGAGGACTGCAACACTGGCAAGCGAGAAATGCATCACGAGAACCATGGTTATTGGAAACATGGGCCATGCCATGGACCAGAACAGGCCCTGCACATTCATTGCGACGAAGTAGTTGTAGAAGAGCCTGTTCTCTTTGAGGCTCATCAGCGTCTTTCTGACACTTCCAACCAGAATGGTCTTTCTCTTGTTTTCTTTCAGCCTGGATACAAGAATCGACGAGATCACGTAAGAACCGGAGGCAGCGAAAAATGGTATTATTATGTCCCTGGTGACAGTACCTCTGAACAGCACTGTCATGGCGATGAGGGCAATCACGGTTCCTATGGAACTCAGGTTATTTATGACGGAAAGGAAATGTGCTCTCGTTGAAGACTCGGTTTCATCCGCTATAAGGGAGAACCAGTTCACAGTGATCAGGGCCGAAAACAGGGAAATTGCGGCGTAGACAATGATCAGCTGCACAGGTGTCCTGATTATTCCAAGGGAAAACCAGAGAACAGCCAGGCAAATGCTTCCGGCTATGAGGAATGGTTTTCTTGTGCCCACCCTGTCACTCAATCTTCCCCAGAGCAACTGTCCTCCATTTCCTATGGAGTTGGCTGAAGACTGGAGCCATCCCATCTCAATGGCAGAGGCACCCAGATAGACGCCATAAACACCAACGAAGGAACTGGCTGCAGTTGCACCGGCAGCAATGATGAAGGATCTGATGGCTATTATGCTTCTATTGGTCATCTGTAATCAATGAATTCGCAAAGAGGAGAGAATGGACATATTGAATAACCTTTTTCTCAACGCATTTAAATTTTAAGGGATACCGCGTGAGGGATCGGTGAAGGAATAACCGGTATCCCACAGCCTTTCCGGCGATCCCAACAGTCTCATAATACTGTAACGGATAAGGAACCATCTTGATCAACATCGGCGTTACACTGGGAGACCCGGCTGGAATAGGGCCGGAAATAGTGGCAAAATCGCTCACAAGATCATGGGAAAACGACGTGAGGTTCACACTGATAGGAAATCGTGAGAACTTTGGCGACATCTCCCGGAGAGCGGGCCTCGGTTCCGGTTTCCCGGATAAATTTGAATTTGTTGATATTCCCGGATCGGGGATAGAATACGGCAGGGTGAAGAAAGAATCAGGCAGCATAGCGCTGAGGAGCATAGAGGAAGCGGCGAAGATGGCCCTCCATGGAGAGCTCACAGGCATATCCACGGCACCAGTCAACAAGGAAGCACTGCTGCTTGCCGGCTCAAGCTACAAGGATCACACAGACATGCTGAAAGCTCTCACAAATTCACAGAAGGTATCCACGGTTTTCGAGGTCAGGAAGCTGAGGATAATATTCATGACGAAACACGTCTCCCTTCTGGATGCCTGCAGGTCTGTCAGAAAAGGCGATGTAATGGAGATTATAGTACTGGCTGATCAGGCAATGAAGGCGCTGGGCATCAAGAATGGAAAGATTGGGGTGGCAGCATTGAATCCACATGCCGGAGAGAACGGGTTATTTGGAAGGGAGGAGATCGACGAGATAATCCCTGCGATAAATGAAGCAAAACCGCAATTCAACGTATCCGGGCCATATCCTGCAGATTCGATATTTCACCAGGCTGCCGGCGGGAAATTCGACATCGTTGTCTCCTTATATCATGACCAGGGGCACATCGCAGCTAAGATGTACGACTTCGACAGGACCGTAAGCATGAACATAGGTCTTCCATTCCTCAGAACCTCAGTGGACCATGGGACTGCCTTTGACATCGCAGGAAAGAACATGGCAAGTGAAGTGAGCATGATTGAGGCCCTGAAGAAATCCGTCGAATATTCTTCACAATACCGGATTTTTATGTCTGAAACGCACAGTGCGCCAGATTAGGGGTTGTCGGTCTTTACCCTGAAATATGCTCGCTGGATATCTTCATCTGCAAAGGCCACAGTGATCTTCTTATCGATCACTACTTAAGCACCAGCTTGCTATCACTGTACTTCCTCACTAGTTCGGGATTCCACACCCAGATTATCTTGCCTTTATTTTGGACAATCTTCCCTGAATCTTCCAGATACGAAATGATTAGGTTGAATGTTTGATACATTACTTTCTTTTCCAATGAAAGCCAAAGCTGCCTCTTTGATGGATATTCTTCCGCTTTTCTCAGGGCATCTTCTACCATGAGAATGGTATCTAACCTCGGATAGTGGATAATTGGCTTGTTTTCCATTGTGATATACATTCATATATAATATATAAACTTATACAATTAATGTGTAATCAGAAATGAGTTGCCATTATAATTGCAGAATTCGTTCTTAAGAACAAACTGCTCAACAACAAACCTGCATGGATAACAGTAAGCATGTGCTTTCTGAACCAGATACACTTTCTTTGATCAGCGGAAGAATATCCATCAAAGAG